>NZ_JBHXMP010000022.1:0-66894 GCF_042720415.1 Agromyces sp. NPDC058484
GCTCCGGGCACCGCGGAACCGGCGGTCGGTGCACTCGGCCGTGACGGCGCACCCGTGCCCGCGCCAGCGCCGGCGCCGGCGCCGGCGCTGGCGCCGGGCCGCGCGCCGCCACCCTCGACCTTGGCGATGAACTTGACCGTGACGCCCAACACCTCGGCGATGGCGCTGCGCAACAGCTCGCTGACGCTCTGGCCCGGTGCGCCGCCGCGGAACCCTGCGACATCCTGCTCGCTCGGGAACGTGAGCACGAGCACCTCTCCGTCGCGGAACTCGCGGACCTGTGCCGTGACGGCCACGATCCACGCGCTGCGCTTGGAGCGCTGGAGCGAGGCGAGCACCTCGGGCCATGCATCGCGCAGCTGCTGGAGCGTGACGGGACCGACCGGCGCGACCTGCTGGGGCGGCGCGGGCTGGGGCTCGGGGTGCCGGCCCTGGGGCGGTGCGGCCCGCTGTGGCTGGGGCGGCGCGGGCTGCTGGGGCTCGGGCGGCTCGATACGCGTCGCACTGCGCGCGGCGCTCCTCGACGACCCGCGGTCGGACGTCTCGATACGCGTCTCGCTTGGCGCGCCGCCACTCGACGACCGGGGATCATCGCCCGGCGCATCCGTGGCGGCATCCGTGACGCCGATGCGGCGCTCGAGACGTTCGACGCGAACGAGCGCGCCCCGCTCGGTGTCGTCGCTCGACGGCACGAGCACCCGCGCGAGCATCAGTTCGAGGTGCAGACGCGGCGACGTGGCGCCGGTCATCTCGGTGAGGGTCTGATTGACGAGGTCGGCGACGCGCGAGAGCTCGGCCGGCCCGAAGGCGGCCGCCTGGGCGGCCATGCGCGCGAGCTCGTCGGCGGGCACCCCGCGGAGCACCGCGGCCGCGGCCTCGGGCGACGAGGCCGCGACGACGATGAGGTCGCGCAGGCGCTCGAGCAGGTCCTCGACGAAGCGACGCGGATCCTGCCCGGTCTGCACGACGCGATCGGATGCCGCGAACGCCCCCGCCGCGTCGTTCGCACCGATCGCGTCGACGACCTCGTCGAGGAGCGCGCCGTGGGTGTAGCCGAGCAGCGCCACCGCGCGCTCGTAGTCGATCGTCGAGCCCTCTGAGCCGGCGATGAGCTGGTCGAGGAGCGAGAGCGTGTCACGGGGCGAGCCGCCGCCGGCGCGCACGACCAGGGGCAGCACACCCGGCGCGACATCCACCCCCTCGTCGGAGCAGAGCTGCTGCACGTACTCGAGCATCGGGCCGGGCGGCACGAGCCGGAACGGGTAGTGGTGCGTGCGCGAGCGGATCGTGCCGAGCACCTTCTCTGGCTCGGTGGTGGCGAAGATGAACTTCACGTGCTCGGGCGGCTCTTCAACCAGCTTGAGCAGCGCGTTGAAGCCCTGCGGCGTCACCATGTGCGCCTCGTCGAGGATGAAGATCTTGTAGCGGTCGCGCGCCGGCGCGAACACCGCACGCTCGCGCAGGTCGCGAGCGTCGTCGACGCCGTTGTGCGAGGCCGCGTCGATCTCGACGACGTCGAGCGAACCGCCGCCGCCCCGGGAGAGCTCGACACAGCTCGGGCACATTCCGCACGGGACATCCGTCGGGCCCTCGACGCAGTTGAGACACCGCGCGAGGATGCGGGCCGAGGTGGTCTTGCCGCACCCGCGCGGCCCGCTGAAGAGGTAGGCGTGATTCACCCGATCGGTGCGGAGCGCGGTCATGAGCGGCTCGGTCACCTGTGACTGGCCGATCATCTCGGCGAACGTCTCTGGCCGGTAGCGGCGATACAGTGCGGTGACCACGGATCCATCGTAGTTGCCGCGTCCGACACCGGGTCCGGATGCCGCTGGGCTAGCATTCTGGGACCGGAAGGGGGCAAGATGACGGCGACGACGATGACTCCGGCACAGCTCGAGAGGTTCGAAGCCCGGCTGCAGCGCGAGCGAGGCGACGCGGAGGAGCGGCTGGCCGAGTTCGACGATGCGATGGCCGAGGTGCGGGTCGCGAGATCGGATGCCACGGCCGACGACGAGCACGACCCCGAAGGTCCGACGATGACCCAGGAGTGGTCGCAGCGCACCGCGGTGCTGGCCGATGTGCGCTCCGAGCTCACCGAGATCGAGCACGCGCTCGCCCGCATCGCCGACGGAAGCTACGGCATCTGCGCCCGGTGCGGCAAGCGCATCGCGGTCGCGCGACTCGACGCACGCCCCACCGCCACGCTCTGCATCGACTGCGCGCGGCTCGCGCGCTGAGCGTCTCGGCTCGAGTGAGCGGCGCGCGCTTGAGTGCGGCTTCGCGCTCAACTCGAGCCCACGATGCGCACTCGAGCGATCGTTGAGGGTGGATGCGCTGGTCGGGCAGGGACTCGGCCAGACGGATGCCGCGCATCCGCGGCCCGAGCGACGGTTCGACGTTCGACGTTCGACGTTCGCAGGATCAGAGCCGGCTCACCCCCTCCACGAGCCGTGTGACGACTGTGGTCCTGCGAACGCACGTCGCAGGTGGGTGCGCGACGCGCGAGGGCAGTGCGCAGGTGGGTGCGCGACGCGTGAGGACAGTGCGCAGGTCCGCGCGCGACGCGGAGTGAACCTCGGTATCGGGCAGCGACCCGAACCGAACTCAGCCCTCGACGATCGCGAGCGTCTGGCGCGCGATCTCGAGCTCCTCGTTCGTGGGGATGACGAGCACGGTGACCTCCGAGTCATCCGTCGAGATGACGCGGGCCTCGCGAGAGGCCGACTCGTTGCGCTCGGCGTCGATCAGGATGCCCAGCCGTTCGAGCCCGGAGAGCGACTCCGCGCGCACGGGCGCGGCGTTCTCGCCCACGCCCGCCGTGAACGAGATCACGTCGACCCCGCCGAGTTGGGCGAAGTAGGCGCCCACGTAGCCCTTGATCCGGTGCACGTAGACATCGAACGCGAGGGTCGCCGCGGCATCGCCCGCCGCGCGGCGCTCGAGCACGTCGCGCACGTCGTTCGTGCCCGCCAGGCCGAGCAGCCCGCTCCGCTTGTTGAGCAGCGAGTCGAGCTCGTCGACGTCGAGACCGGCGCGCCGATGCAGGTGGAAGAGCACCGCGGGGTCGATGTCGCCCGAGCGGGTGCCCATGACGAGCCCCTCGAGCGGGGTGAGTCCCATCGACGTCTCGACCGACCGCCCGCCGTCGACCGCGGTGATCGACGCGCCGTTGCCCAGGTGCAGCACGAGCTGGCGAAGCTCGGCAAGCGGTCGCCCGACGATGAGCGCCGCCTGCTCCGACACGTACTTGTGCGAGGTTCCGTGGAACCCGTAGCGGCGCACCCGGTACTTCTCGGCGACATCCGCGTCGATCGCGTACGTGTACGCGGCCGGCGGCAGCGTCTGGTGGAACGCCGTGTCGAAGATCGCGACGTGCGGCACGCCGGGGAACGCGCGCTCGGCCGCGGTGATCCCGGCGAGGTTCGCCGGGTTGTGCAGTGGGGCGAGCTCCTCGAGCTCCTCGATGTCGCGCTTCACGCGGTCGGTCACGATGGTGGGCTCGAAGAAGCGGGCCCCGCCCTGCACGACCCGGTGGCCGACGGCGATCGGCGGATTCGCGTCGAGCGACGGGCCGTGCTCGGCGAACGCGTCGAGCATGCGCGCGAACGCCACGTCGTGGTCGGGCACGTCGGCGTCGACCCGGAACGTCTCGGCTGCGGCATCCGACCTCGATGACGGATGCCGCACCGTGTGCGTCGCGGCGCTCTCACCGCGTCCGATGCGCTCGATGAGCCCGGTCGCGAGCGTGCGCTCGGCGTCCATGTCGATCAACTGGTACTTGAGCGAGGAGGAGCCCGAGTTGATGACGAGGATCACGCTCACGAGGCATCCGCCGCCTGGATCGCCGTGATGGCGACGGTGTTCACGATGTCCTGTACGAGCGCGCCGCGCGAGAGGTCGTTGATCGGCTTGTCGAGCCCCTGCAGCACGGGCCCGATGGCCACGGCGCCCGACGAGCGCTGCACCGCCTTGTAGGTGTTGTTGCCCGTGTTCAGGTCGGGGAAGATGAAGACCGTCGCGCGGCCCGCAACGGCCGACTCGGGCAGCTTCGCGCGGGCGACGGCAGCGTCGGCGGCCGCGTCGTACTGGATCGGGCCCTCGACCGCGAGCTCGGGTGCCCGTTCGCGCACGAGCCGCGTGGCGCGTCGCACCTTGTCGACGTCGGCGCCCGAACCCGACTCCCCCGTGGAGTAGGAGAGCATCGCGACGCGCGGCTCGATGCCGAACTGCGCGGCCGTCGCCGCCGACGAGATCGCGATGTCGGCGAGCTGCTCGGACGTCGGCACCGGCACGATCGCGCAATCGCCGTAGACGAGCACGCGGTCGGCGAGTGCCATCAGGAAGACGCTCGAGACCACGTCGACACCGGGCTTCGTCTTGATGATCTCGAAGGCCGGGCGGATCGTGTGGGCAGTCGTGTGCATCGCCCCCGACACCATGCCGTCGGCGAGGCCGAGCGCGACCATCATCGTGCCGAAGTATGAAACGTCCTGCACGGTCTCGCGCGCCACCTCGAGGGTGACGCCCTTGTGCGCGCGGCGGCGCCGATACTCGTCGGCGAAGCGGTAGACGAGCACGTGGTCGTGGTTCGAGAGCACGGTCGCGCGCGAGATGTCGAGACCGAGCCCGATGGCGCGCGATCGGATCTCGATCTCCTCGCCGAGGATCGTGAGGTCGGCGACGTCACGCGCGAGCAGCGTGGCGGCAGCGCGCAGGATGCGGTCGTCGTAGCCCTCCGGGAGCACGATGTGCTTGCGTTCGCGCCGGGCGCGTTCGAGGAGGCCGTGCTCGAACATGAGCGGCGTCACGACCTCGGGCCGGGCGACGTCGAGCAGGTCGAGGAGGGCCTGCCCGTCGACGTGCTTCTCGAAGAGCGAGAGGGCCGTGTCGCGCTTGCGTTGCGATTCGGCGGCGAGGCGGCCGCGGCTCTGCGTGATCGCGAGGGCCGTGTCGTAGCTGCCGAGCCGGGTGCGGATGATCGGCAGGCCGGCCTCGAGGCCCTCGATGAGCCGGTCGACGGTCTCGGAGACCGGGAACCCGCCGTTCAGCACGATGCCCGAGATCGACGGGAAGGTGGCGGCCGAGTGGGCGGTGAGCACGCCGAGCAGCACCTCGCTGCGGTCGCCGGGCACGATGACGACCGAGCCCTCGATGAGCCGGCTGAGCACGTTCTCCATCGACATCGCCGCGATGACGACGCCGAGCGCCTCGCGGTTCAGCAACTGGGGGTCGCCGGCGTAGAGCTCGCCGCCGACCGCCTGCATGATCGTGCGCATCGACGGTGCGACGAGGTACGGATCCTCTGGGATCGCCCACACGGCGACGGCGCTGTCCTGAGCCGGTCGAAGGGATGCCGCGTCGAGCGTCTCGGGCCCGCCGATCTCGCCGGCCTCCCACCTCGCCGTTGCGCCGACCTGCCCGATGATCTCGTCGAGCCGGTCGGCGTCGGCACGGTTCACGACGATGCCGAGGAGCGTGGCGTGCTCGCGCGCGAGCTCCTCGATGGCGAGCTCGGCGAGCTGGGCGAGCTCGCCGGCCGAGCGGGCGTCGGCGTGGCCGAGCCGTTCCGCTCCGCGGCCCTGGCCGACGCGGCCGCCGAGCACCAGCAGAACGGGTGCACCGAGGTTCGCGGCGATGCGCGCGTTGTAGGCGAGTTCGGTCGGGCTTCCGACATCCGTGAAATCGGAACCGATGATCACGACGGCGTCGCACCGGTCTTCGACGGCCTTGAAGCGGCGCACGATCGTCGCGAGGGCGGCGTCGGGGTCGGCGTGCACGTCGTCGTAGCTCACGCCGATCGCGTCGTCGTAGTCGATCGCGACGACGCCCTCGTGGGCGAGCAGGAGCTCGAGCACGTAGTCGCGCTCGTCGGTGGAGCGGGAGATCGGGCGGAACACGCCGACGCGGGTCGCGCGCCTGGTGAGGGTGTCGAGCGCGCCGAGCGCGACGGTGGACTTGCCGGTGTTGCCCTCAGCGGAGCAGATGTAGATGCGGTGCGCCACGGATTCAGCCTAACGGGGGCGCCCCTGCAGCCCGGAGATGAAGAAGACCCCCCGCGCACCCGCCAGAGCCCGGTTACCCTTGCTGCGTTTCCGCCCTGGGGGAGTTGGCCTGGATGGCGCCACGCGGGGAGCCGTCATCCATCTTACCCGCATCGAGGGGGTGCTCTGCCGCATCGAGGGGACGACGGATGCCGCGTCCGCGTGTCTCATCCGCCGACGCGAACCTGCGGCTCGTGGAAGTCGGGTACGATTTCATGAGGTCGCGCGCTCTCGAGCGCACGCACCGTGGAGGATTCGCCTAGTGGCCTATGGCGCACGCTTGGAAAGCGTGTTGGGTGAAAGCCCTCGGGGGTTCGAATCCCCCATCCTCCGCCGATTGCAATTCGGCCCCTCATCGATCTCCACGAGTTCGGTGAGGGGCCGTTCCGTCTCCTGCGCGCCGGCGTGCGGGGGTTCCCGACGCTGTGACGTTCGGGCCCTTACCAGGCGGTGTTCTCGGTCAGCTGTGCGCAATGCCATCGAGGAGCCAGCGCAGGCCGGACTCGAATGTGCTTTCGTCCGGCGGCTGTGCCACGGACTCGGCGAGCCGCGTCATTCGAGGGTGGCCGCCGGTGGCGACGATGGCGGCGTGAACTTGTCGACGTCGGGCTTCCGGATCGGGCTCGCGCCGTCGTGGCGCCTCGATGATGACCGATCCGAAGGTCAGCATCAGCATCGCCCGTAGGGCATCGATCGCTGGCTGCCCATCGAGCCCGCCCCGTGCCAGAAGGACGAGCGACGCTTCGCCGAGCCGAGTCACGTTCTGCCCGCGGAGAGGGCGCGCAAAGAGGTGTGGCAGCAGATCGGCGTGTGAAAGGAGCATGTCGCGGGAGGCCCTCATCAGTTGAATCAGTCCTTCGCGCCAGTCGAGCTGGTTCAGGTCCGGCACGTCGATCTCGCCGAGCAGCGAGTCGAGGAACGCGTCGAGCAGGGCTGCCTTGTCGGTGTAGTGGCTGTACAGCGTGTTCGGTGCGACGCCCAGGCGACCCGCCAGACGCCGCATCGTCAGCGCCTCAAGCCCTTCCTCTTTCACCAGGCGGCGCGCCGCCGCGAGTACCTGTTCGGCGCTGAGCCCTGCCCGTTCCCCTTGGCCCCGCCGAGGAACACCCGTCGACCGGTCGGTATTCATCTGCTGCCCCCTCGACATCTTATATTGAACAGCGTACAATACTAAATTGAACGCGGTATAACTCACCGTACCGCATCGGCAAACGGGAAGGACAACATCATGATTGGGCCGAACAACGGTGCATTCATCTGGCACGAACTCATGTCGCGCGATCCGGATACATCGCAGCGCTTCTATCAGGAGGTCGCGGGGTTGTCGGTTCAGACGCTCGGGCCTGAGGCGGGCGGCTACCGCCTGCTCATCGTCGATGGTCGACCGATCGGCGGGATGACGGGTCCGCGCCCCGACAGCGATCGGTGGCCATCGGGCGGACCCGACGGACACTGGGTCGCCTACTTCGCCTCGAATGACGTGGACGGCGGCGCCGCACGCACCGAGGCCCTCGGCGGCGTCGTGCTCGTCGGCCCGATAGACGTGCCGGGAACCGGACGAGTGGCGGTGCTGCGCGATCCGGACGGCGCGACCTTCGGTCTGTTCGCACCAAGCGCAACAGCGTAACGGGAGGCGATTCTCCACCTGCAACAGGTCTGGCTCGCCCGGGTGGCGACGGCCGGGCCTGTTGTTGTCACAGTAGACAATCCTCAACGGTCAGCGAATATGCGCGGCGGCTGGATGTTCTTGTTGTGGTGGAACACGTTCTCGGGGTCGTACCTGGCTTTCACGTCGGCGAGCCGCCGGAACGTGTCATCTCCGTAGGCCTCGCGGACGCGATCCTCGCCGTCGTCGGCGTCGAGGAAGTTCACGTAGACGCCGGCACGGTGGGGTTCGAGGGCGTCGAAGAACTCTCGTGCCCACGCGGTCTCAACCGAGGCGACGGTGTCGTCCTGATCCGGAAGCCACACCGCGTCGATGCTCATGTCGTGACCGACGTCGCGGTCCGGGTAGGCCGTCGACCCCCGAGCCGCTCGAGCAACGGCGCCGCCCATGTGGAACACCGCCGCGTACGACCTCGGGGAGGTGGCGCGGGAGGCGTGCCCGGCGAGGATGTCGATGACCTCGTCGGACAGGCCGGCGAGGTTCGTGGCCTTCCAGTAGTAGTGCCAGCCGTGGGGAACGGTGTCGTCGATGCCACTCTGGTGGTCGACGTACGACGTCGGTCCGACCAGATCCACGAGCGGAGTTCCGAACTGCCGGATCGCTCGGAGGGCACGCTCACCCGCCTCCACGGGGCCGGCGTAGCAGCTGACCACGGCGATGGCCGGTCGGAAGCGCAGGTCCCTGTCGACCAGCGGCAGCGGTGGGATCGTGCCGAGCCGAACGATGGTCCCGAGCTCGTCGGGCGCGTCGGCGATGAAGTCCCGGTAGAAGCGCAGGACGTCGGTCGTGTTCGCGGCCGCCCAGAAGACCGGTCCGGCCATGACGGTGGGGCCCACCGGATGCAACGCGAACCGGAACGAGCTGACGACACCGAAGTTCCCGCCTCCGCCGCGCAGCGCCCAGAACAGGTCGGGGTGGTCATCGGTCGACGCGTGGACGATCTCGCCCTCCGCCGTGACCACCTCGGCCTCCACGAGGTTGTCGACGGTGAGCCCGTGCTTGCGCATCAGCCAGCCGATGCCGCCGCCGAGGCTGAGGCCGCCGACTCCGGTGTGGCTGACGATGCCGCCAGTGGTGGCCAGACCGTGTGCCTGTGTCTCGTGGTCGACATCTGCCCACAGGGCACCGCCCTGGACGAGAGCCGTGCGCTTGACGGGATCAACCGAGACCGAGCGCATCGCCGAGAGGTCGATCACGATGCCGTCGTCCCACACCGCGGTGCCGGCCACGTTGTGGCCCCCGCCTCGTACGGCGATCTCGAGGCCGCGGTCGCGGGCGAGTCGCACCGCTGCGGCCGCGTCGGCGGCGCCGCTGCAGCGGGCGATCAGTCGTGGTCGCCGGTCGACCGCGCCGTTCCAGACGGCCCGAGCATCGTCGTAGCAACGGTGGTCGGGCGTGATGAGATTGCCTCGGAACCCCGGGATCCGAATGGCGGTCGGCGCTGTCATCATTCCTCCTCGGTTGATGGACTCATCACAACATCGGGGCGCACCGGGGAGAAGTCAGCAATCTGGACTTCGAGGTAAGGAATCTGGACTTCACGCCGGTCGGAGGGCGTGGAAGACTTCGCTCATGAGGACGTACGGCCAGTACTGTCCGATCGCCCGAGGCGCCGAGATCTTCGCGAGCGTTGGACGCCGTTGATCATCCGCAACCTGCATCTGGGCTGCGAGACCTTCGGTGAGATCCTCGAGGGCGCGCCCGGACTCTCCCACACCCTGCTCGCGGAGCGGCTCCACCAGCTCGAACGCCTCGGCATCGTCGAGGTGACACCCAAGGCGCAGGGGCGCGGTCACCGTTACCTGCTCACGATGTCGGGCGATGAGCTGTTCAAGGTCTGCGAGAGCCTCGGCGAGTGGGGAGCTCGTTGGCTCGAGATCGCCCCCGAGAACCTCGATCCGTTCGTGGCGCTGTGGTCGATGTGCAACGCGCTCCGACCGGACCGCCTCCCCGCCCGGCGCGTTGTCGTTCGGCTGGACTTCGTCGGCTTCCGGCCCTACGAGCGGTACTGGCTGCTGCTCGAACATCGTCAGGCCGAGATCTGCAAGACGTACACCGGCTTGGACGAAGACCTCTTCATCACGGCCGACGCCGAGGCGTTCGTCAAGTGGCACGCCGGGCGGCTCTCCTGGGCAGAGGCCACCGGCGACTCCCGGATCCAGCTCCACGGTCCATCCTGGCTCGTCAGGGACTTCCCGACCTGGAACGGCCGCAGCATGTTCGCCCACATCACGCCCGCCGCCGCTGCCCCGCCGAATTCTCGCGCCGAATCACCGCCGAGCCACTCGCATCCGGCATCGACCTGAGGCGCGCGGCATCCGCTCGTGTCCTCATTAATGCCGAATGGCGCGCCGCGAGTCCTGCTGCGCAAGATGGGAGGGATGTCGCCGGCACCGATGGATACGAGGAGTGGGGACGCAGGGGGCTCCTCCGTCGGGCCGACGGCAGAGGGGGGCGATGGCCTCAGGGTGTACACCCTGAGGCCGCGTCGCACGCTCGGGTCGAGCACCGGGCTGACGTTCGCGGCGCTCGTGCTGCCAGTGCTCGCTGCGGAACTGTGGCTCTTCGGCCCACGTGGCGCGTGGCCGCTCGTCGCGGTGACGGTTGCGCTCGCCGCAGTGCTCCTCGTCGTGGCGTGGGTCGCGTACCAGCGCACGCACGCATCGATCAGCATGTACGGCATCGTCGAACGCGGGTTCTTCGGCGGCACCAGCACGGTCGCCGCTCGCGACATCGCCGGGGTGCTTCGCGTGCAGATCTACCGCGGCAACAGCCTCGACGTCTCGCAGGAGCTCTTCGTCGTCAGCCGCTCGGGTCGTGGCGTCTTCCGAATGCGCGGCACGTTCTGGGACACCTCCACGATGGACCGCGTCGCACCGATCCTCGGAGCCGAGGAGACGGTGCACGCCGAGCCGGTCACGCTCGCGGAGCTGCGGAGGAGCGACCCGAAGCTCCTCTACTGGTTCGAGCGGCGTTCACTCGCCCGCTGAGGCGAACCTCGCGTCGGCGCCGACGGGACCGGCGTGGCCTAGCGTTGAGGCATGCCGCCCCCTCCCCTCCGGTCCGTCGAGGCGCAGCAGGCTGCGGTGCTCGGCGCGGTGCGTCCGCTGGCTCCGGTGACCGTGCCGCTCGCCGACGCGCTCGGTCGCACGCTCGCGGCGCCCGTCGTCGCCGCCCATCCGCTGCCGCCCTTCGACAACTCGAGCATGGACGGCTACGCCGTGCACCGATCGGATGTCGCCGCCGCGAGCGCCGGATCACCGATCGTGCTCGAGGTCGTCGCCGACGTGGCGGCGGGCAGTCCCCTCGATCCGCCACTCCCGGCCGGCACCGCCGCACGCGTGATGACCGGCGCCCCCGTGCCGAGCGCCGCCGACGCCGTCGTGCCCGTCGAGCACACCGCCGAGTTCGTCACGCACGCGGCATCCGGCGGGTGGCATCCGGTGTCGGATGCCGCGACCGACGCTCCCCCGCATCCGACGATCACCGTCACGACCGCCCCGGAGCGCGGCGCGTACATCCGTCGCGCAGGCGAGGACGTGCGGGCCGGCGAGATCGTGCTCGACATCGGGGTGCTGCTCACCGCCCGGCACGTCGCCGCGGCCGCGGGAGCCGGGGCGGCCGAGGTCGACGTACGGCCCGCGCCGCGCGTCGCCGTGATCTCGACGGGCAGCGAGCTGCGGCCCTTGGGCGCCCGCCTCGAACGCGGTCAGATCCCCGAGTCGAACTCGCTGCTGCTCGCCGGGCTCGTCGCCGAGGCGGGCGGCGTGATGGTGCACCGCTCGACGGTCGCCGACGACGAGGACGCGCTGCGCGCGACGCTCGAGTCGGTCGAGGCGGCGGGCGCCGACCTCGTCGTGCTCACCGGCGGCGTGAGCGTGGGCGTGTACGACGTCGTCAAGTCAGTGCTCTCGACCTTCGGCACGGTCGAGTTCGTGAAGGTGGCGATGCAGCCCGGGAAGCCGCAGGCGTTCGGTCGGCTGCCGGGCGGCACACCCGTGTTCGGCCTGCCGGGCAACCCCGTGAGCGTCGCCGTGTCGTTCGAGGTCCTCGTGCGGCCGGCATTGCTGCGGATGCAGGGGCGGAGCCGGGTGCATCGGCCGGCACTGCGGGTCATCGCGGCGGCGGGGTGGCGCACCCCGCCCGAGCGGACGCAGTTCATGCCCGTCACCTTCGGCGCCCCGACCGCGCCCGGCGGTGCGCCGACCGTGCGTCCGGCGACGAGCGGGGGCTCGGGTTCGCACCTGGTCGGCGGACTCGCCGCCGCGGACGGCTTCGCGGTCGTGCCGGCCGACTGGGACGAGGTGCGGCCGGGTGATGAGCTCACGGCGATACCGGTGACACCGTGAGCGCGTCGCACCCACGGGCGACGGCGCCGTGCTTCACCTGCGCCGACGCGTGCCGAAGATCCCCTCGAGCACCCCCGTCAGCACCTTCTGCGTCGTGCGCGAGCCGAGGATCTCCTCGAGCGGCGACTTCTGGCTGCGGCTCGATCCCGAGCTGCGGCTCGAGCCCGAGCTGCGGCTCGAGCCCGACGTGCGCTTCATGAGCCGGTCGTACTCGGCCTGCGCGGCCTTCTGCTCCTTCGCGCGCTGCTTCTCGATGGCCGCCTGCTGCTTCGCGAACTCGGCGTCGGCCTCGGCCTTGGCCTCGGCATCCTCGGCGGCCTTCTCGGCGGCCGCGGCGGCATTCATCCTGTCGGTGAGCAGTTCGTGCGCCGATTCGCGATCGATCGCCGTGCCGTACTTCGCCTGCAGCGGCGAGGCCGCCACGGCGGCGTCGATCGCGGCATCCGGGCTCGGCGACATCGACGCCTGCGGCGCACGCAACCGGGTCCAGGCGACCGGGCTCGGTGCGCCCTTCTCGTTCATCACGGTGACGATCGCCTCACCGGTGCCGAGCGTCGTGAGCACCTCCTCGAGGTCGTAGCCCGACTTCGGATAGGTCGACACGGTCGCACGAAGGGCCTTCGCGTCGTCGGGGGTGAACGCCCGCAACTGGTGCTGCACGCGCGAGCCGAGCTGGGCGAGCACGTCGCCGGGCACGTCCTTCGGGGTCTGGGTCACGAAGAAGACGCCGACACCCTTCGACCGGATGAGCCGCACGGTCTGCACGACCTGCGCGAGGAAGTCCTTCGACGCGTCCGTGAAGAGCAAGTGCGCCTCGTCGAAGAAGAACACGAGCTTGGGCTTGTCGAGGTCGCCGACCTCGGGCAGGTCGTTGAAGAGGTCGGCGAGCAGCCACATGAGGAACGTCGAGTAGAGGGCCGGCCGGTCGGCGACGCCCGGCACCTCGAGCAGGCTCACGATGCCACGGCCATCGGATGTCGCACGCAGGAACTCCGCGGTGTCGATCTCGGGTTCGCCGAAGAACACGTCGGCGCCGGCCTCGGCGAACGCGACGAGCTCGCGCAGGATCACGCCGACGGTGGCCCTGCTCAGACCGCCGAGGCCCTCGAGCTCTGCCTTGCCCTCGTCGCTCACGAGGTACTGCAGCACGGCGCGGAGGTCGTCGAGGTCGAGCAGCGCGAGCCCGGCGTTCTCGGCGTAGTGGAACACGAGCCCGAGGCTCGACTCCTGCGTGTCGTTGAGGCCGAGCACCTTGCTGAGCAGCAGCGGCCCGAAGCCCGCGACCGTGGCCCGGATCGGCACGCCGGTGCCGATGCCGCCGAGCGAGAAGAACTCGACGGGGAAGGATGCCGCCCGCCACGCCTGCCCGATGCCCTCGGTGCGCTTCAACAGCTTCTCGCTACCCTCGCCCGGGGTCGCCAGTCCCGAGAGGTCGCCCTTGATGTCGGCGGCGAACACCGCGACGCCACTCGCGGCGAGCTGCTCGGCGAGCACCTGAAGGGTGCGGGTCTTGCCCGTGCCGGTCGCGCCGGCGACCAGTCCGTGCCGGTTCGTCATCGCGAGCGGGATCCGCACCGGGACATCCGGCATCGCGTCGCCGTTCACGAGGGCGCCCATCTCGAGCGCGGCGCCCTCGAACGCGTAGCCGGCCCTGATCGCCGCGATCTCGTCGGCGTCGAGCGGGCCGGATGCCGCGGGGCCGGTGCCCTCCGGCCCACCACCAGAACGCGCCACGACCTTTTGCCCGCTCGACGACGCGTGTGCAGGGTCGTCACCCCGCAAGAGGTCGTGGCGCTGCGCGGAGGCTGCAGCATCCGCTGCATTCTGCTGCGCCTCGAGCGCGGCCTGGGCGAGCTCCGCGGCCTCCTCGGCCTTGCGGATCGCCTCCTGCGCCTGCGCCTGCAACGCCTCTGCCGCCTCGGCCGCAGCGGCGGCCGCCTCCTGTGCTTGCTTCACCACGTCATCGGCCATGCGTCGAGACTAGCGGCGGGCGGCATCCGGTCACACGGCGCGTCGGCGCGGCATCCGCACGCCCTCCCCAGCTTGTCGGTGCGCCGCCATAGGGTGGAGAGCGTGAGCCCAACGAGCAAGGCCACGATGCTGGAGATCGACGGCCGCGAGGTGCGGGTCAGCAACCCCGACAAGGTCGTGTTCCCCGAGCCCGGCCTCACGAAGCTCGACCTGGTGAACTACTACCTCGCCGTCGCCGACGGGGCGCTGCGCGGCGCCGCCGGGCGCCCGATGGTGCTGAAGCGGTTCGTGAAGGGCATCGACGCCGAGGCGTTCTTCCAGAAGCGGGCGCCCGAGAAGCGGCCCGAGTGGATCGACACGGCGACCCTGCACTACGCCTCGGGCAACTCGGCCGAGGAGGTCGTCGTTCGGGATGCCGCGGCGCTCGCGTGGGTCGTGAACCTCGGGTGCATCGACCTCAACCCGCACCCGGTGCGAGCCGAGGACCTCGACCACCCAGACGAGCTGCGCGTCGACCTCGACCCGATGCCGGGAGTGGGATGGGGGCAGATCGTCGACGTCGCCCTGGTCGCGCGAGACGTGCTCACCGACCACGGACTCGTCGGCTGGCCGAAGACCTCGGGGTCGCGCGGCATGCACGTCTCCGTGCGCATCGAGCCGCGCTGGGACTACCGCGAGGTGCGCCTGGCCGCCGAGACCCTCGCCCGCGAGGTGGAGAACCGCGCGCCCGGGCTCGCCACGGCGCGGTGGTGGAAGGAGGAGCGGGGCGAGAGCGTCTTCGTCGACTTCAACCAGAACGCGAAGGACCGCACGGTCGCGTCGGCGTACTCGGTGCGTCCCCTTCCCGACGCGCGCGTGTCGACCCCGCTCGACTGGGACGAGGTGCGCGGCAGCCACCCCGAGCGCTTCACGGTGCCGACCGTGCTGCGGCGGTTCGCCGAGCGCGGCGACGCGGCATCCGGCATCGACGACGCCGCAGGCTCGCTCGACGCGCTGCTTCGGCTCGCCGAAGAGCTCGGCCCCGCCGAGAAGCCGCCGAAGACGTCGGACGGCACAGGACGTCGCGCCTCCACCATGCCGCTCATCGAGATCGCGCGCGCGAAGACGAAACCCGAGGCACTCGAGGCGCTCGAGCAGTGGAAGGCGAAGCACGCGGCGGTCGTGACCATGCTGGAGCCCGCCGACGTGCTCGTCGACGGCATGCGCGGCCGGAGCTCGCTCTGGTACCGCATCCGCGTGAACCTGCAGCATGTGCCCGAGGCGCAGCGCCCCGCGCAAGAGGAGCTCATCGTCGATTACGACCCGTGGACCGAGTACCGAGGCGGCGGAGGCGGCGACCGCGGCGACCGGCCGCAGTCGTGAGCGACCTCGGACCCGTCGACCCCGGCCACGCGGCCGACGCGGCGTGGTTGCGGCGCTGGCGGCTGCGCCTCGACGGCGACCCACGCACGACGGCGTCGAGCACCCTCATGCCGGTACTCACGCAAGCGCTGGAACCGGCGATGTTGAAGATCGCGCACGCCGACGAGGAGCAGCGCGCGGCCGAACTGCTCGCCCGATTCGACGGGAGGGGCGTCGCACGCGTGCTGCGCCGCAGCGGCTCCGCGCTCCTCCTGGAACGCGCCACCGGCTCCCGTGATCTCGTGCGCATGGTCGGCGCGGGACTGGACGACGAGGCCACGCGCATCATCTGCGCTGCGGCATCGACCATCCACGCGGCATCCGACCGCGTCCTCGGCGGCGACGACCCGCTGCCGCTCGTCGAACTGCGAACCTGGTTCCAGCACCTGTTCGCCCTCGCCGACGATCTCGGACCGCTCCATCGTCGCGGCGCCGAGTTCGCGGCGGCGCTGCTCGACGATCCGCGCGACGAGGTCGTGCTGCACGGAGACCTGCACCACGGCAATGTGCTCGATTTCGGCGAACGCGGCTGGCTCGCGATCGACCCGAAGGGCCTGTTCGGGGAGGCCGCGTTCGACTACTGCAATCTGCTCTGCAACCCGTCGCACGAGCGCGCCCTCGAGCCTGGCCGGCTGGAGCGGCGGTTCCGCGTGGTCGTCGAAGAGTCGGGCCTCGAACCGCGCCGCTTCGGCCGCTGGCTCGTCGCCTGGTGCGCGCTCTCGTCGACCTGGTTCGAGATCGACGAGGACCCCGGGCACGCCGGCTCCGCGGCGGCGATCGGCGAGCTCGCCCTCGGGCTCGCCTAGCGTCTGGTCTGCCGCGAAGCGTGACGAACGCGGGCGCGTCAGCGCGTGAGCGTGACCGGCCGCGCCGAGGCCCACTCGCGCACGAGCTCCTCGCGCACGGTGACACCCGTGCCCGGGCCATCCGGAACCCGAAGCCGGCCACGGTGGTCACCCTCGCCGAGCACGAACGGCTCGGTCAGGTCTTCGGCGAAGTAGCGCGACGACGCCGACGTGTCGCCGGGCAGCAGGAAGCCGGGCAGCGCGGCGAGCGCCACGTTGGCCGCGCGGCCGACGCCCGTCTCGAGCATTCCCCCGCACCACACCGGCACATCGAGCGCGCGGCACGCGTCGTGCACGCGGAGCGCCTCGAGGTAGCCGCCCATGCGTCCGGCCTTGATGTTCACGACGCTCGTGGCGCCGCGTTCGATCGCGTCGACCGCCGTCGTCACGTCGAGGATCGACTCGTCGAGGCACACCGGCGTCTCGCACGCCTCGGCGAGACGCACGTGGCTGGCGAGGTCCTCCTCGGCGAACGGCTGCTCGATGAGCAGCAGGCCGAACGCGTCGAGGCCCGCGAGCAATGATATGTCGTCGGCGGTATACGCCGTGTTGGCGTCGACCTGGAGCAGCCCGTCGCGACCGAGCAGCTCGCGCACCGCGCCGACCGGCACGAGATCCCAGCCGGGCCTGATCTTCAGCTTGATGCGCCGGTACCCCTCCTCGACGTAGCCCATCACCTCGTCGAGCAGCTCCTCGAGCGTCGGCGCGATGCCGACCGAGACGCCGCAGTCGACCCAGTCGCGTGCGGCGCCGAACGCCTCGCCCATCGAGCGGCCCTGTGCACGCAGTTCGGCATCGAGCACGGCCGCCTCGAGGGCTCCCTTCGCCATGCGATGCCCAGCGACGAACGAGAGCGTCGACGCGACGGATGCCGCGAGCGGCATGCTCGATCCCCGGGTGCCGGGCCCCTCGGCATCCGCTGGCCGTCCCGGACCGGTGGATATCGATTCGCGCGCTCCTCGACCACCGAGAACGTCGAGCAGCGCCGGGCCGAGGTATCGCTCGATGACGGATGCCGCGCCGTCGACATACTCGCCCGAGTAGAACGGGTCGCGTCCGGCGACGCACTCGCCCCAGCCCTCTCCCGCGTCGGTCACCACGCGCACGAGGAGCACCTCGCGCACCGTTTCGCGGCCGAACGACGTCTCGAACGGGCGCACGAGCGGCACCTCGAGGCGGTGCAGCTCGATGCGCTCGATGCGGGGGATGCGCTCGATGGCGTTCGCCGCGTCGGACGGGTTCGCGTTCATCAGGCCTCCCGGTCAGGGTCGTCGTGGGTGAAGACGTAGTCGCCGTTCGCGTCGAGCTCGACGCGGAGGCCGGTTCCTGCGCCGGTGCCGCTTCCGGCGCCGGTGCCGGTGCCGGTGCCGGTGCCGGTGTCGCCGGTGAGCACGGCGAAGGCCGCGCGCGATGCGTCGCGCAGCCGTGCGGCCTGCGCGGGGTCCTCGGCGCGCACGCGTTCGTAGTCGGCGACGAGCGGCACCCCGCCCTCGGCGTGCCACGCTGGCACCGGCCCCTGGGCGAGCGCCCTCGCCGTGCGCGGGGCGTCGAGGCGCCAGCGCACCTCGAACCGGTCGCTGCGGTCGGCTCCCGTGATCGCATCGCCGAGCTCGCCGTAGAAGTCGGGGAAGTACGCCGCGACCTCCGCGCCGAGCCGCACGAGGTTGAGGCGCGCGTTGCGGCGGATGAGGGGGTCGTACGTCCAGCGCATCTCGGTGACGCCGTGCGCCAGGCAGACGGCGCGCTGCCGGATCTTCAGGGCGACCCCGATGCCGCGTCCGCGCGCCGCGGGGTCGACGGCGTTCATGTGCGAGTGCAGGTGCAGCCCGCCCGACCAGCCGAGGAACCCGAGGGTGGCGCCGAGGGGCGCGGCCTCGGGGCCATTGACCGCCGCGGACGTGGAGTCCCCGCCCGGCGGGGACGGCACGGCGACGAGCACCGTATTGCCGGCGTGCTCGATGGCCTGCACCATCGAGCGATCCGGCCCCCGTCGGGCGCCCCACGTGGCCTCGAACCGGGCGAGCACGCCGTCGAGCTCGCGAGGCTGCGCAGGGCGCGTGCGGATGCCGGCGCGCGCGTCTGCGGCATCCGCCATCGCCTCGGCCTCGGCGACGACCGACGGTTGCACCGCCGTCGTCATCGACGTTGCCGCCGTCATCGACCCCGCACCCGATCCGGATGTCACGCGCGCCTGTCTTCCATCCCCCAC
This sequence comes from Agromyces sp. NPDC058484, assembly GCF_042720415.1. NCBI lineage: Bacteria > Bacillati > Actinomycetota > Actinomycetes > Micrococcales > Microbacteriaceae > Agromyces > Agromyces sp. NPDC058484. The sequence goes on from NZ_JBHXMP010000022.1 coordinate 18,483, forward strand.
GGCTGGCCGTACCCGCCCTGGTCGACGGGCCGGGCCATGAGCTCGAGGAACGGCGCCGCGTCGAACGCCTCGGGGCCGAGCACGCCGCGCCCCTGCCACACGCCGCCGGCGAGGAGCTCGAGCGCGATCACCGGGTTGAGCGCGGTCTGCCAGACGACGCACTGGGCGTCGTATTCTCGCATCGTCCACTCGTTGTCGCTGACGTGGTAGAGGTACACCTCGCGCGGCGTGCCGTCGATGCCGGTGCCGGTCACCCAGAGCCCGGCGCACGTCTTGCCCGTCATCCGGGGGCCGATCGTCGCAGGATCCGGCAGCGCCGCGGCGACGACATCGCGCGGCGCCACGTGCACCGGGCCGTCCTCACTGCGCACGCGTACCGGGCTGGTCGAGTCGAGGCCGAGCAGGTGCAGGGTGCGCAGCACGCCTATGAACTCCTCGCCGAGCCCGTACTTGAACGTCACGCGCTTCGCGTCGACCCAGCGCGGCATGAGGAGCACCTCCTCGTGCTCGACGTTCACGCACTCGATCGGGCCGATGCCCTCGGGGAAGTCGAAGACCTCGGGCTCCGAGAACGGCGGCGTCGTGGTCCAGCCGGACTCCTCCTCCCAGATCACGGGCGGGTTCAGGCACTCCTCGATCGTCGTCCAGATCGAGAAGCTCGGGGCGAAGATCTCGTTGCCCTCCTCGTCGGTGACGACGAGGTTCGCGCCGTCGCGCACGCCGAGCTCATCGATCTCGCCGAACAGGTGGTCGGCCGCGTAGCGCGCGAACACGTCGCTGAGCCCGGGCTCGACGCCTATACCGACGAGGGCGAGGCGCCCCGCAGCATCCCAGTCGGCCGTCTGGGCGAACTGGTCGTCGCCGAGCTTCACGCCCGTCATCGAGTGCGGGTCGGTCGGATGCGGCTCCGACAGGCTCATCGCCATGTCGAGGTAGTCGGCATCGGCTGCGAGCGCGCCGGCGAAGATCGACGGCACGAACTTCGGCTCGACCGCGTTCATCACGTGCGTCGCGCCGTGCTCACGGGCGACGGATGCCACGACCTCGGGATCGCTCGCATCGATCCGCGCCGTGGCGAACCGGGCCGCGACGTCGTCGCCGTGCCGGGCACGGATCCAGTCGACCGTGCGCTGGGCGCGCGACTCGTCGTAGTCGCTCACGACGAGGAGCTCGAAGAAGTCACGACGAGCCGCGATCTTGGCGATGGCGTCTCCGACGCCTCCGGCGCCGACGAGGAGGATCCGCATCCCCTGACGCTATCGCGGGCGGCGGGTCGCGTCGATGGCGGGCGTCAGACCTCACTCAGATCCACCGAAAGTGCACTCCTCTCCACCGAAAGTGCACTCCTCGCCCTCGAATCGGCGGAGACTGCACTCTCGCCGGCCGGCCCAGACGCCTGTACGTGCACCCACCCACGCAGCTCCAGTGCATCGGCGAGCTGGCGCGCGATCTCCCCGAATCGTGAACGCTTGTTGACGCGAATGACCAGCCAGCCGTTTCCCGCCAGTTCGTTCAGGCGGTCGACGTCCTTCGCCCACTGCGAAGCGTCTTCGCGATGATGGTCGCCGTCGTATTCGAGCAGCACCTTCCAGCGTCGGAAGACGAGATCCCCGTGAGTCGAGCGTCCTGATCGCAGCTGGATGATGCCATTCGGCTCGGGATCGGGGAAGCCCGCTGCGATCACCTCGAGGCGCAACCCCGTCTCCTTCGGCGACTCCGAGCCGGCGCGGAGGCGCTCGCGCGCTGCTCGGAGTACGCGGCATCCGCGACGCTGCCCATACCGCGCGATCGCGTCGTCGAGCTCGTGGACTGTGGCGAGTGGGGTTGGGCGGCCGAGCAGCCGATCACCGGCTTCGATCAGCTCGAGCTCGTCCAGCATCCTCGAGAGCTGACACCAGGAGTCAGCCGGGGAGATCAGCAGCAGTCCGCCGCGCAATGCGGTTCGCGGCGGATCGGTCGTGCGGTGCCCGACGACGTTGCGCACGCGCGGTGGGTACGCCCCACCCCACACGGTGATGTGCAGCACGCTCGCGGACTGCAGGCGAGCCGGAAGCGGCAGACCCCAGAGCATCGCCGCGGTGGCATGGCTGAACGCCGCGGTCGCATGCGGCACGTGCAAAGCGAGCGCGGCGCAGCGTGCCGTGAGCGACGAAGCCTCTCCACGAGGAAGCCGAACGCCGCGAACGGGAACCACAAGATCCGAAGCCCGAAGGCGCTTGTCACTCAGCCCGCGGGCCCGGGCCTCGTCGATCGTGAACGGGGCGAGTGAGAGATCGAGCGGCAGCGGACGACGCGGACTCATGCGCCGAGTCTGCCGGGCACCTGGAGCGGGCCCGGCTCCTGCTGGTGGAGATGTCGACGCCATGTGCGATCCCAGGGCTGTCGAGGAGAAGTCGACGCGGCAGGCCGACCAACCGCGTCGAGCGTGCACCCGCACCTTCGTCCTCGTCGCTCGTCGAAAGTGCACTCCCAGCCCCTGGGAGGGCGAGAAATGCACTCTCGGCGCGTGGCCGGTGTCCGGGGGCAGACAACCACGTCGAGAGTGCACTCCCAGCCCCCGGGAGGGCGAGAAACGCACTCTCGGCGCGTGGCCGATGTCGGCGGGGTCAGGCAACCACGTCGAAAGTGCACTCCCAGCCCCCGGGAGGGCGAGGAACGCACTCTCGGCGCGTGGCCGGTGTCCGGGGGCAGGCAACCACGTCGAGAGCGCACTCCCAGCCCCCGGGAGGGCGAGAAATGCACTCTCGGCGCCTGGCCGATGTCGGCGGGGGCAGGCAACCACGTCGAGAGTGCACTCCCAGCCCCCGGGAGGGCAGGGAGTGCACTATCGGTGCTGAGGCGCGGGAGCACGCCTGGGCGCACCGGGCGCACCGCGCGCGCGGCAGCCGCGCGGCGCGGCGCGGCGCGGGCGCGCGCACCGCGGCATCCGCTCAGCAGAAGCCGGCGATGCCCTCCCAGGCGACGGCGGGAGCGACGACCCCGTCGCGCTCGACCGACGCCTCGATGAGACCGTAGGGGCGGTCGGCCGCGAAGAACACCTCGTTGGGGTTGTCGAGTCCGAACGGGCCGAGGTCCACGACGAAGTGGTGGTTGTTCGGCATCGAGAAGCGGATCTCGGCGATCTCGGGATGCGCCTCGAGCACGGCGCGTCCCATGTCGAACAGCGTCGCCTGCAGCGCCGCCGAGTACTTCGACGCGAACGCCTCGAGCAGCAGCGACCGCACACTCGCGTACAGCGCATCGTAGTCGACGTCGGCGGTGCCGTAGCGCCATCTGGCTGCGACATCCGTTGCCAGAATGCGGTCGGATGTCTCGGGCAGCGTCGTGTACCGGTCCTTCGGGTAGCCCTCGAACCCCGACGCGGTGGTCTTCAGCACGGTGAGGCCGTTGAGGCCGGCGATGACGTGCCGTTCCGCTCCCTCGGCGACGACGACGGCCGTGCGCACCTCTTGTCGGCTGCGCACGAACGCGTGGTCGTGCTCGGCGCCGCCCACCCGGATGCGCTGCCAGGCGAACGCCTCGGCCTCCCACCGTCCGCCCGTCACCCAGGCGAACGAACCGGTGAAGTGGTCGGCCAGGCGCAGCAGGAACGCCTCGGGCGAGCCGATGCCGTCGCGGGCGAATGCGAAGATCGTGTTCTTCTGGGTGTCGGTCGGCACGACGTGCGCGTTGTCGCCCGCAAGATGCGCCGCGGCGAAGTCACCGCGGAGCTGGGAGGTGACGTTGAGGTCCTCGATCTCGTGCCGGGCGGTGTCGCGCGTGACCTTGACGACGCGCACCTCGGCCTTGCCGTACTGATTCCGGCCGAGGACGATCGCCGGCGTCGCCGGTGGCTCGGTCGGCAGCTGCGAAGCCGGCAGCTGCTCGGCCGGCGGCTGCTCCGCCGGCGGCTGCTCGGCCGGCGGCTGCTCGGCCGGTGGCTCTTCGGTCATGGCTCAACTCCCTCGATACGGGAATGCCCGGTCAGCCGCACCTGACGATTCACGTCCTTGTACAGGAGGTACCGGAACGGCCCCGGCCCCCCCGCGTAGCACGCCTGCGGGCAGAACGCCCGCAGCCACATGAAGTCGCCCGCCTCGACCTCCACCCAGTCGCCGTTCAGCCGGTACACGCCCTTGCCCTCGAGCACGAAGAGCCCGTGCTCCATGACGTGCGTCTCGGCGAACGGGATCGACCCGCCGGGCTGGAAGGTCACGATGTTCACGTGCATGTCGTGCCCGAGGTCGTCGGGGTCGACGAATCGCGTCGTGGCCCACGCGCCGTCGGTGTCGGGCATCTCCCGAGGCGCGACATCCTGGTCGCGGGTCACGAACGATGCGGGGGCGGCGATGTCCGGGGCGGGCTCGTACGCCTTGCGGATCCAGTGGAACGAGACGGGCGCGTCGCCCTCGTTCGCGAGCGACCAGGTCGCCCCCGCCGCGAGGTACGCGTAGCCGCCCGCCCCGAGCACGTGCGGCAAGCCCTCGAGCTCGAGCGTGAGCGCTCCGGATGTCACGAAGACGACCCCCTCGACGCCCTCCTCCTGCTCGGGCCGGTCGGCGCCGCCGCCCGGCGCGATCTCGACGATGAGCTGCGAGAACGTCGTCGCGAACCCGGCGACCGGCCGCGCGAGGATCCACGACCGCGCCGCCCGGAACCCCGGGAGGTTGCTCGTGACGATGTCGCGCAGCACGCCCTTCGGGATGACCGTGTACGCCTCGGTCACGATCGCACGATCGGTGAGCAACTCGGTCTGGGCCGGCAGGCCGCCGGGCGGGGTGAAGTAGCTCATGGCGCCTCCTGGTCGTTCGGACGTGCGGTGCGGCATCCGTTCACGCGACCACCGCTCTCGGGTGCGCCAGCGAGACGAGCGCCGACTCGTCGAGCCGGGCGTCTGCGGCGACCTCGCCCGGCGCGATCGCGCCGCAGCGCACGCCGCGCAGCACGAATCCCGCGAGCGCGCGGGCGGTGGCCGGTTCGTCGAGCACCGAGCCGGCCGTGCGGTCGAGGTAGGAACGAAGCCGAGCGGATGCCTCGGGGTACCCCTCGCGGTAGAACGCGTACGTCGCGAGGAACCGCGTCGGCAGCTGGTGCGCGTGCAGGTCCCACCCCTGGTGGAAGCCGCGCTCGAGCGATCGGCGCACGAGCCGCGCGTGCAGCCGCCACGCCTCCACGCCGCGATCGCCGACGGGCAGGATGTTCGTCGACCCGTCGGAGAGACGGATTCCGGTGCCCGCGACCGCCAGCTGCATGACCCCCTTCGCGAGGTCGGCGGCCGGATGCGCCATCGACTGGTACCGCGCCGCGATCTGCAGCGAGGCGCTGTAGTCGTACGTGCCGAAGTGCAGGCCGGTGATGCGGCCGGGCGCCGCGTGCGGCAGGCGGGCGACGGGCGAGCGGCCCTGCGCGTCGAGGATGAGCTGCGGCGTCTCGACCTGCACCTCGAACCGCAGCCGCCCGTCGGGCAGACCGTGCGCACGCTCGAGGGCGGCCGCGACATCCGCCATCGCCTCCACCTGCGCGATCGTCGACACCTTGGGCAGCGTGAGCGTGAGACCGTCGGGCAGGCCGTGCTCCATGAGCTCAGCGATGAAGAGCTCGAGGGTGCGGATGCCGCGCGCCCGGGTCGAGGCCTCGAACGACTTGAACCGGATGCCGATGAACGGCGGGGCCAGCCCCGCCCCAACCGCCGCGGCGACGCGCTTGGCGGTGAGCACCGCGTCGGCGTCCTCCACGTCGTCGCCGCGGCCGCCGTACCCGTCTTCGAAGTCGATGCGCAGATCTTCGATCGGCTCGCGTTCGAGCTTCTCACGCACGCGCGGCACCACGGATGCCGCGATCTCGGCGTCGAGCCCCACCGCCTCGGCGAGCGCCTCGAGCCCGCCGACCGAATCGGCCGCGGCGAGCGCGGCCCGCCCCCACACGGCGGGCAGCTCGGGGGCGTACCGGTCGGCCGGCACGTAGACGGTGTGCAGGGGCTGGCGCGAGCCGTCGTCGCCGGGATAGGCACGCGCGAGCAGCTCGTCGGTCGCGGCCAGCCGCGCTTCGACGGCCGCGAGATCGGCGGACGTGAGCGCGGTGCGCCGCACGCCCGTGGCATTGCCGTCTCCCATCCTCACTCCAGCAGCTCGTAGGCCGGCAGCGTGAGGAATTCGACGTAGTCGCCGCCGAGGCAGAGATCGCCGATGAGCCGGGCGGCTGGCTCGTGATACGCAGTGAACCGGTCGGCCGGCACCTCGCCGCGGAGGCGCTCGACCTCCTCGTCGAGCACGGCGCGCACGAGCTCGGGGGTCATCGTGCGCCCGGTGTCGGCGACCACGACGCCGTGCTGCAGGTGCTGCCACACCTGCGAGCGCGAGATCTCGGCGGTCGCGGCATCCTCCATCAGGTTGTGGATCGCGACCGCGCCGCTTCCGGCGAGCCACGCCGCGACGTACGCCACGGCGACGTACAGGTTGTTGCGGAGGCCCGCCTCGGTGACGTGCCCACCCGCAGAGGCGACGTCGAGAAGCTCGGCGGCCGTCACCTCGACCTCGGGCCGACGGCGATCGAACTGGTTCGGCCGGTCGCCGAGCACCTGGTCGAACACCTCGCGGCACACGGGAACGAGATCGGGGTGCGCGACCCACGAGCCGTCGAACCCGTCATTCGCCTCGCGCGTCTTGTCTGCCCGAACCTTCTCGAACGCGGCATCCGTCGCCTCTGGATCGGCACGGTTCGGCACGAAGGCCGCCATGCCGCCCATCGCGGCGGCCCCACGTCGGTGGCAGGTCTTCACGAGCAGCTCGGTGTAGGCGCGCATGAACGGCGCGGTCATCGACACGTCGGCGCGGTCGGGCACGACGAAGTCGGGCCCGGCGTCGCGGAACGCCTTGATGAGGCTGAACAGGTAGTCCCAGCGGCCGGCGTTCAGGCCCGAAGCGTGATCGCGCAGTTCGTAGAGGATCTCGTCCATCTCGAAGGCGGCCGGGATGGTCTCGATGAGCACCGTTGCGCGGATGGTGCCCGCCGGGATGCCGAGCGCCTCCTCGGCGAACGTGAACACGTCGTTCCAGAGCCGCGCCTCGAGGTGGCTCTCGAGCTTGGGCAGGTAGTAGTACGGGCCATGGCCGCCGTCGATGAGCAGCTGCGCGGTGTGGAAGAAGTGCAGGCCGAAGTCGACGAGCGAGCCCGACGCGCGTTCGCCGTCGACCAGCACGTGCCGCTCCGGAAGGTGCCACCCGCGCGGACGTGTCACGACCGTCGGGCGGCGGATGTCGCCGCGAAGCGCGTACGCCTTGCCCTCGGGCGAGGTGTACGCGAGCGTGCCGCTGGCGGCGTCGCGGAGGTTGCGGATGCTGCCCACGATGTTGCCCCAGGTGGGGCTCGAGGCGTCTTCGAGGTCGGCGAGCCACACCCGGGCGCCCGAGTTCAGTGCGTTGATCGCCATCTTCGCGGGCATCGCGGGGCCGGTGATCTCGACCCGGCGGTCGAGCAGGGCCTCGGGAGCGGATGCCACCTGCCACTCGCCGTCGCGCACCTGGCGCGTCTCGGGCAGGAAGTCGAGCCGCTCACCCGCGGCGATCCGCTCGCGGCGGGCGTGCCTGGCGGCGAGCAGCTCGCGGCGCCGCGGGTCGAAGCGGTGATGCAGCTCCTCCACGAAGGCGAGCGCGTCGGCGGTGAGGATCTCGTCGGCGCCGGCGGCATCCGCGGCTCGGGCGATCTCGATGCTCACGCGGCATCCGCTCCCTTCTGGGATGTAGGTCCACACGCTCTGCTCATCATCGCGCAGATGCCGCCCGGGCGTAACCGTCATTCGGGGTGGCGGCACGACGTCTCCGTAGCACCGTCACGATCCGACGACGCGCGCCTCCACCTCTGGGAGCTCAGCGAATCGGGCTCGCTCGTCAGTGGTGAGCACGATGCGATCGGCCGCGCGGGCTGTGGCCGCAATCATGAGGTCGTGCGCGCCCCGTCGGGCTCCGGTCTGCTGGACGTAGGCCAACAGCGCGGCATGGTGCTCCGCGACGGCGCGGTCGTAGTCATGGACAGGCAGAACCTGGAGGACATCGTCGAGGAACGCGCGCTGGGCAGCTGCCCGGGCCGGGTCGGTGTCGAGCAGGGTTCCGGCGAGGTACTCGGCCACGGCCACTGCCGGGATCGCCACATCGTCGGTGTCGGCCAAGACGGTCACATCGAGGCGACCGCGCACACCGGCGATGAGCACGCCGGTATCGAGGATCAGTCGAGCCACGGATCGGCATCCAACTCGCCGGATGCGGCCTCACGGGCCGCGGCGATGCGAGCGGTCAGTGCGTCATCCAGCGCCGGATCACCGTGCCATCGCTCGAACACCTCACGCAACGCCGCACCATTTGCCCGGGGAATCGGCGTGATGGCGGCGACGCGCCGACCGGCACGGGTCACCACGATCGTCTCGCCGTGCTCGGCAGAGTCCAGAACGGCCGAGAAGCTTCGTGATGCCTCGGACGCCGACATCTCACGCATGGATTCAGAATATCAGAATCTGAAGCCCGGACTCCGGAAGCGCTGGTTCCGATTCGGATGGTCAGGGTTCATCGGACCGTGACGATCTCGGATTCTCGCGGGAGTTCGAGGCCGCGAGCGGTTCGGAACGCGATCGGCAGTCCGCGTGCCGTGTTCCAGTCGGTGCTGTCGGTCGCCTGAAGGTGCAGATGGGGTTGCGTGCTGTTGCCGGAGTTGCCGCACGCGGCGACCTCCGCGCCGACCTCGATCCGGTCGTCCGGCCGCACCCGGATCGAGCCGCGGCGCAGGTGCGCGAGAAGGACGAACGGCCCCACAGGGTCGATCGCGATCACCACATGATTGCCCGCCACCCCCGCAGCGCCGGCGCGGATGCGGTCGGGTTGCCGGGCCATGTAGGGGATCAGCGTGAGCTGGGACCGTCGCGCCTCGTGGTCGGCTTCGCCGTCGTGGACGATCACGACGCGCCCGGCGCACGGCGCGAACACGGGCGCGCCGAACCCGACGAAGCGTGCGGCGGGTTCTACCCCGACCAGGGCACGCCAGTTCCAGGGCGCGGACCGTCCGCGCTCGTCGACCGGAATGAGGTCGATGGCGTAGGTCGTTCCCATGAGATGGGTTCCGTGACTGGGCACCCGTCGCGCAGGGCTGTTGCGCGCCATCAGCCGCCCGGCCATCGGATATGCCAGCGCCACGGGGTCTCCGGTTGTCGTCATCGCGGGGCGCGCCTGGCTGTACAGCTCCGCATGGGTTCAGCTCCCTCCGTCGTGCTCCACAGAGCAACGTACTACAGTTGTAGTGACGACAAGCAACTACACCTGTAGTATAGGGAGCATGAAACGGAACACTCTCCCCTTCCTCGACGCGGCGATCGGCATGCTCGCCGAAGCCGGGCGCGCTCCCTCACGCATCGTGCGGTGGACGGCACGCGCGCCGGCGCTGACGGCACGTAGCGGAGGGACCGATGTGGCACAAGCCCCTCCGCAGCCGTCACTGTGGCCCATCGGGGTGAACTGATGCCTTTCGGACTCTACGCAGGCTTGCTGCTCCACGGCATCTTGATCGCGCTGACCCTGACGGCTCCACCCCGCCCGGCATGGCTGGCGCGGGTCGCGTTCTTCGTCGCTTCCGTCTACAACGAGGCGCCGTTCCTCATCCTCATCATCATCCTTGCGGGCACGGTGCCGGTGCTGCTCGGCGCACCCGTGCTTCCCGAAGACGCGATCACGTGGACGTTGCTGGTCCTGTTGGCCACTGGGCTCGGCGTGATCGCCTGGCGGGGGACCCGTGCCCGCCCGGTCATCGAGGGCGCCCTCGACGAAGGGTTCGGCGCCGGGTGGCGGGACCGCATCGATCCCGCCCTGCGCGCGGGGTTACGCGATCGTCCGCCGTGGTGGTGGATCGTGCTGATGCCGATCGTGTTCCCGCGCGGCGACGTGCGGCGGATGCGGAACATCTCCTACGGACCCGCGGGGCGTGCGAACCGGCTCGACCTGTACCGGCCCCGCTCGGGCGCCGCGGGCGCGCCGGTGCTGGTGTACTTCCACGGCGGCGGGTACAACGGCGGACGTAAGAGCGTCGAGGCCCGCGCCCTGCTGTTCCGATTCGCCAGCCGCGGCTGGGTGACGATCAGCGCGAACTACCGGCTCCGCCCTGACGCGACGTTCACCGATCACCTCACCGACGCGAAGAGGGTGATCGCCTGGATCAGAGACCAGGGCGTGGGGTACGGCATCGATCCGGGCACCATCGTCCTGTCGGGCGGTTCCGCCGGCGGGCATCTGGTCACGATGGCGGGCCTGACGCAGAACGATCCGCGGTACCAGCACGGGTTCGAGGATGCCGACACCTCGATGTCGGCGGTCGCGAGCTTCTACGGCTGGTACGACGGGTACTACGGGCTGGGCGGCGTCGACTCCGAGGCCGGTCCGCTCGGGCATGACGCCTCCTCCGCACCGCCGTTCTTCATCGCCCACGGCACGAACGACACCCTCGCGCTGGTGGAGTACGCCCGGCTGACCGCGGCACACCTGCGCACCGGCTCGCGGGCGCCGGTGGTGTACGCGGAGTTGCCGCACGGCCAGCACGCATTCGACCTGTTCCACTCGTTCCGCTTCAGTGCCGTCGTCGACGGGGTCGAGGCGTTCACTTCGGTGCTGCGCACGCGCCGGCCGGCGCAAGAACCGCATCGGACAGGATAGGGGCATGGTCACCGAGACGCCGTTCGTTCGAGACCTCATCACGACGGGGGCGGTCTTCGGGCTGGCCTGTTTCATCTGGTCGGGTTGGGCACAGGAACGACCGCCGAAGCGATGGCCCGTGGTCCTCGGCATCCTGAGCGGGCTCGGCGTGCTCGCCGCGGTCGGCTTCGGCATCGCCGCGTGGCTGAACTGGGACGCCCCGAGCGTGCTCGGTGCAGACAGCGGGGGCATGGGCCCCTACCTCGTCATCCTCGCGATCGAGGTCGGAGCGTGCGTCGTCGGGGCGATCGCGCTCTCGGTGAAGAAGGCGACCCGCCCCTACGTCGCCGTCCTCGTGCTGTTCATCGTGGGCGTGCACTTCTTCTCGCTCGCCGCGGTCTTCCAGATGCCCGCGATGCACGTGGTGGCAGCGCTGACCACGCTCGCGTCGATCGCCGCGCTGGTCCTCTCGCTGCGTTTGAGAGGGCGAGCGGATACCCCGGCCCCGAGCTTCTGGTGCGGCATCCTCGCCGCGCCGATACTCCTGGTCGCCTCGGTGGCCATCGGGCTCAGCGGCCTCGTGCAGGTCGGCCGGTGACGTGCCCATCGGCATGACTACACCTGTAGTATCAGGTGCATGCAGCGGAACACCGTCCTCCTCGATGCCGCGATCGGCGTGCTCGCCGACGGCGGGGCGCGCTCGCTCACGCATCGTGCGGTGGACGCCCGCGCCGGGCTGCCGGCGGGGTCCACCTCCAACCGGTTCCGCAGCCGGGACCAACTGCTCGTCGGCGTCGTGCAGCGCGTCCTCGAACGCGAACGCGCCGTGCTCGCAGCAGTGCGGCCGGAACCGGCGAACGCCGAAGAGCTCGCCGACGCGCTCGCCGACGTCGTCGACATCGTCGCCGGACAGCACCGCGACACCACGCTCGCGCGGCAGGCGGTGTTCGCCGAGGCCGGCATCCGGCCCACGGTTCGCGCCGAAATCGATCGCGCACGCGACCGCCTCGCCGACTGGATGGTGCCGGCACTCCTGCGCGCCGGATCCACCGATGTCGCCCGGCATCACCGCATGCTGCTCGCCCTCACCGACGGACTGATCACCCACCGGATCATCGCGCCCGACGAGGACATCGACGCCGCATACGCCATCCGCGCCATGCTGACCGGACTGCTCGGGTCGGTGCAGGCCTCGTAGAGAACCCGATACGATCCGCGACGGGCGCTGAACGAGCCGGCGAGCTCGCGGGCGAGCGACGTTCCGACGCGTCGCGGGAACTCGGCGAGATCTCCGGAGACGAACTCGATGATCGCCGGCACGATCCGGGGCGGGATGCCGCGCATGTCCCGCCGTGCGGTCGGAGCGAAGATCACCTCATACGTCACCGCTTCGGCACGCCGAACTCGGTGCGGACCTGCTCTTCGGTGATCCCTTCGCCACGGGCGACCTGCGCGCGCCGCTTCACGGGATGCCGTGGTGCCGGGCTGCGAGAGCCAGAAGAGCGTCTCCTACAGGGACTCCCACTCGTCGGCGCCGATGAGGACGGCTGCCGGGGAGGCTGTTTGAACGAGCGCCACGGAAAATGGTCGCGGCGTAGACTCGCGAGAACGAGGAGTTCGAGCATGGATCACATCGAGGTGACGGTCAACGGACAGGTGCGCCCGCTCGTCGGCATCAGCCCGCATACGACCGCGCTCGAATGGCTGCGCGACACGGGGCTGACGGGCAGCAAGGAAGGGTGCGCCGAGGGCGAGTGCGGTGCGTGCGCGATGCTGCTCGCGACATCCGACGACCGAGGCGGCACCACCTGGACGGCCGTGAACGCGTGCCTCGTGCCCGTCGCCGCCCTCGACGGCCAGGAGATCGTCACCGCCGAGGGGCTCGGCTCGCCCGACCACCTGCACCCCGTGCAGGCGGGACTCGCCGAGGCCGGAGGCTCGCAGTGCGGCTACTGCACCCCCGGCTTCGCCTGCAGCATGGCCGCCGAGTTCTACCGCCCCGGTCGAGTTGCCCGAGTCTCAGCAGAATCGGGCGACTCGGATGTCTCGGCCGACTCGGGCGAGCCCGAGCTCGGGCCGAACGGCTTCGACCTGCACGCGCTGAGCGGCAACCTCTGCCGGTGCACCGGGTACCGTCCGATCCGGGATGCCGCGTACGCGCTGGGCGATCCCGAACCGGGCGACCCGCTCGCCGAACGCCGCGCCCAACCCGCCCCCGAGTCCCGGGCGACCCGCCTCGACGCCGGGGGCGGGCGGTTCGTGCGCCCGGCATCCCTCGACGAGGCGGTCCGGCTGCTGCGCGAGGAGCCCGACGCCGTGGTCGCCGCCGGCACGACGGACTGGGGCGTCGAGGTGAACCTGCGCGGTCGGCGCGCGCCGCTCACGCTCGCCATCGAGCACCTGCCCGAACTCCGTGCGATCACGTTCGGCGACGCCGCGATCGAGATCGGCGCGGCGCTGCCCCTCTCCGAGATCGAACGACGCCTCGACGGCCGCGTGCCGCTGCTCGCCGAGCTCTTCCCGCAGTTCGCGTCGCCGCTCATCCGCAACCGCGCGACGATCGGCGGCAACCTCGGCACCGCCTCGCCGATCGGCGACACCTCCCCCGCGCTCCTCGCCCTCGAAGCGCGCGTCGTGCTCGTCTCGCCCGACGGCGAGCGCGAGATCGACCTCGCCGACTACTTCACCGGCTACCGCGAGACGACGCGCCGGCCCGACGAGCTCATCCGCGCCGTGCGCATCCCGCTGCCGCTCGCGCGGCTCACCGCGTTCCACAAGATCGCGAAGCGACGCTTCGACGACATCTCGAGCGTCGCCGTGGCCTTCGCCCTCGACCTCGACGGCGACGGCCTCGTCTCCTCCGCGCGGATCGGACTCGGCGGCGCCGCCGCCACCCCGCTGCGCGCCCGCGCCACCGAGGCTCGCCTGGTCGGGCATCCCTGGAACCTCGAGACCGTGCGGGACGCGGCATCCGTGCTCGGCACGGAAGGCTCCCCGATGTCGGATCACCGGGCGAGCGCCGACTACCGCGCGCTCATGCTGAACCGGGCGCTGCTGAGGCTGTACCGGGCGAACCCCCTCGTGGCCGAGGAGGTGCCGGCGTGAGCGAGCTGGCCGCACGTCCGTCGCAGCCCGTGGTCGGCACGCCGGTCGCCCACGAGAGCGCCGCCCTGCACTCGACGGGCACCGCGGTCTACACCGACGACCTCGCCGCGCGTCGCGCCGGCGTGCTCACGGCATGGCCTGTGCAGTCGGCGCACGCGCACGCGCTGGTGCACGTCGACGTCGCGCCCGCGCTCGACGTGCCCGGCGTCGTGCACGTGCTCACCGCCGCCGACGTGCCCGGCCAGAACGACGCCGGCGTCAAGCACGACGAGCCCCTGTTCCCGAGCGAGGCGATGTTCCACGGCCACGCGCTGGCCTGGGTGCTCGCCGAGACGGCCGAGGCGGCGCGCCTCGGCGCAGCCGCCGTGCAGGTGGACTACGAGCCGCTGCCCTCGATCATCACCGTGCCCGAGGCGATCGAGGCGGGGTCGTTCCAGGGCATCCCGCGCACGATCCGTCGCGGCGACCCCGAGTCGGTGCTCGCCACCGCGCCGCATGTGTTCGAGGGCGTCACCGAGATCGGCGGCCAGGAGCACTTCTACCTCGAGACGCACGCCTCGCTCGCGCACGTCGACTCCGAGGGACAGGTCTTCGTCGACTGCAGCACCCAGCACCCCTCCGAGACGCAGGAGATCGTCGCGCATGTGCTCGGGGTGCCGAGCAACCGGGTCACGGTGCAGTGCCTGCGCATGGGCGGCGGCTTCGGCGGCAAGGAGATGCAGCCGCACGGACTCGCCGCCGTCGCCGCGCTCGGCGCGACCCTCACGGGCCGGCCGGTGCGGCTGCGCCTGAACCGCACGCAGGACCTCACGATGACCGGCAAGCGGCATCCGTTCCACCTGGTGTGGAAGGCGGGGTTCGACGACGACGGGCACATCCTCGCCCTCGCCACGACGCTCACCTCCGACGGCGGCTGGTGCCTCGACCTCTCCGAGCCCGTGATGGGCCGCGCACTGTGCCACGTCGACAACGCGTACTGGATTCCCCACTTCGTCGCGCAGGGACGCATCGCGAAGACGAACAAGACCTCGCAGACCGCGTTCCGCGGCTTCGGGGGCCCGCAGGGCATGTTCGTGATCGAGAACGTGCTCGGTCTCGCCGCGCCGGCGCTCGGCATCGATGCCGCCGAGCTCCGGCAGCGGAACCTCTACATGCCGGGGCAGACGACCCCGTATGGGCAGCCGGTGCGCCACGCCGAGCGCCTGAACGAGATCTGGCGGCGAGTGCTCGACGAGAGCGCCTTCGACGAACGCCGTGCGGCGATCGCCGCGTTCAACGCCGACCATCCCGACACGAAGCGCGCGCTCGCCGTCACGCCCGTGAAGTTCGGCATCTCGTTCACGCTCACCGCCTACAACCAGGCCGGCGCGCTCGTGCACGTGTACAAAGACGGCTCGGTGCTCGTCAACCACGGCGGCACCGAGATGGGGCAAGGGCTGCACACGAAGATGCTGCAGGTCGCGGCGACCGCACTCGGCGTGCCGCTCGACACGGTGCGCCTCGCGCCCACCCGCACCGACAAGGTGCCGAACACGTCGGCCACCGCCGCGTCGTCCGGCGCCGACCTCAACGGCGGCGCCGTGAAGCAGGCCTGCGAACAGATCCGGGGGCGCTTGGCCGCCGTGGCGGGGCGGCTGCTGGGCATCGACGAGCGCGACGTGCGCTTCTCCGGCGGCCGGGTGCGCGGGCTCGGCGCGGGCCCCCTGCGCTCGGCCGACGACCCCGGCCCGACGTCGCCGAGCACGGCCGCAACGCCGTACCCGTCGTCGCTCACCTTCGCCGAGGTGGTGAAGGCCGCCTACGATCAGCGCGTGCAACTCTGGGCGGCGGGCTTCTACCGCACCGAGGGGCTGCACTGGGACACCGAGCGGATGCAGGGCGAGCCGTTCAAGTACTTCGCCTACGGCGCCGCCGCGGCCGAGGTCGAGGTCGACGGGTTCACGGGCGCCTCCCGCACCCGGCGCGTCGACATCGTGCACGACGTCGGCGACTCCCTCTCGCCGGTCGTCGACCTCGGCCAGATCGAGGGCGGCTTCGTGCAGGGTGCCGGATGGCTCACCCTCGAGGAACTCCGCTGGGACGAGACCGACGGGCCGGGGCGGGGGCGCCTGCTCACCCAGTCGGCGAGCACCTACAAGCTGCCGAGCTTCTCGGAGATGCCCGAGGAGTTCAATGTGCACTTCTTCGAGCGGGCGACCGAAGACGGCGTGGTCTACGGCTCGAAGGCCGTCGGCGAGCCGCCGCTCATGCTCGCGTTCAGCGTGCGCGAGGCGATCCGCGAGGCGGTCGCGGCGTTCGGGCCCGTCGGCCACAGCGTCGGCCTCGGTTCGCCCGCGACGCCCGAGGCGGTGTTCTGGGCGATCGAGGAGGCCCGCCGCGCTGCTGAGGGCACGGGTGCGGATGCCGCGGGGTCGACGGAGCAGGCGACGGGTGCCGCGGGGTCGACGGAGCGGGCGACGGATGCCGCGGGGTCGACGGAGCGGGCGACGGATGCCGCGGCATCCGCTTCGCCGCATCCGACCGCACCGGCGCTCGTGCGCCACCGTCGGTGAGCCGCGGGTGACCATGGACTGGTTGGACGCGCTGCAGCGGCTGCGAGCAGCGCGGGCGCCCGCCGTGATCGTGACCCTCGCCATGGTGCGCGGCCACGCGCCCCGCAACGGCGGCGCGAAGATGGTCGTCTCGGCCGAGGGCCTGTTCGGCACCGTCGGCGGCGGCAACCTTGAGGCCACGGCCGTCGCACGGGCCCGCGAGATGCTCGCCGCAGCATCCGCAGAGCCGGAACTGCTCACGCTCACGCTGAGCGACAAGTCCACGACCGAGTACGGCGTGCAGTGCTGCGGAGGAGAGGTCACCATGCTGCTGGAACCCGTGCGAGTCGTGCCGTCGGTCGCGATCTTCGGCATCGGCCACGTGGGGCTCGAGCTCGCCCGCATCCTCGCGCGCCAGCAGATCGAGCTGCACCTCGTCGACTCGCGAGCCGAGATGCTCGCGCCCGAGCGGGTCGGCGTGCCGCGCGAGCCGGGGATGCCCGACACGGTCGGCGCGCAGGGCGCGTTCGCCGACGCCGTCGCCGACATCCGGATGCATCACCTGCCCGTGCCGGAGGCCGGACTCGCTTCGCTCCCTCCGGGCGCGCACGTGCTCGTCATGACCCACGACCACGTCGAGGACCTCGCGATCGTCGAGACCGCGCTGCGCACCGAGGGGCTCGGCTCGATCGGGCTCATCGGCTCGACGGCGAAGTGGGCGCGGTTCCAGAAGCAGCTGCGCGAGGCCGGCCACGACGATGCCGCGCTCGCCCGGGTGATGACGCCGATCGGCATCGCGGGCATCCGGTCGAAGGATCCGGCCGCGATCGCGGTGAGCGTGGCCGCGCGCGTGCTGCAGCTCGTCGAGCAGGGCGCGGCCGCACGTTGACCCGCCCGCCCTTCGCGCCCGAGAGTGCACTCCGCGCCCTTCCGCGGGCGCCGAGTGCACTCTCGACGGTGGAGCGAGGTCTCGACGGTGGACCAACTCTCGACGGTGGGATCACCTCACGCGGGCGAGGTCACCTCGGCGAGAGTGCACTTTCCGCCCTGCGTCGGGCGCCGAGTGCACTCTCGACGGTGCAGCGAGGTCTCGACGGTGGGCCAAGTCTCGACGGTGGGCCAAGTCTCGACGGGTGGGTCACCTCACGACGGCGCGGGTCACCCCGCGCGGCGGGCCCGTCTCCCAGCGGCCTACTTCGCGACGTGGCACTCCAGCATGCGCGCGGCCCGGGTCTGCGCGGCCGAGCCGTAGTCGCCGGCGAGCGCGCGGTCGAACACGTCGATGGCCGCATCGCGCCGCTCCTCTCCCGGCGTGAGGTCGCGCAACGCCTTCAGGTCGCTCTTGAGCTCCTCGGGCGCGCCCTTCCAGGCGGCCACCCACCCCGTCTGGCGCCGCTCGGCGAATTTCTGAACGCCCTTGCCGTACTCACCCGCGAGCTCGTCGTCGCGGACCTGCTTCAGCGCGTCGCGCCGTTCTTCGCCCGGACCGAGGTTCCACGCTTCCCTGAGGTCGTCCTTCAGCTCGTCGGGTGCGGCCGCCCACAGGATCCGGATCCGCTGCGCGGGGCAGAGATCTGGCCGGATCAAGTCGGTCGGCTCAGCGGTCGGCGACGCGGCCGCCGGTGCCGAGACGTCGGCGGACGCCGACGTCGGCGTCGCAAACGCGGGCGCCGTGAATGCGACCGTGGATCCGACTGCGGCCGCAGCGAGTCCTGCGCCGATCCAGTGTGAGAGTTTCATGTCGTCCTCCTGTTGCCCATCGGCCCGGGAGTCCGGGCCGTCGAAGACACAGTGACAACTCCGTGTCACCGCTGCGCATGCGTCGTGTTCGGGGAATGTACGGGTCGTCGCGGTTCGGTGGGACGCGGCATCCGCCCGGGTATTGAATATGCGTATGGATCAGGCGCGCGGGCTCGTCGTCGTGGTCGAGGACGAGCCTGCGATCGCCGATGTCGAGCGGCTCTACCTCGCCCGGGCGGGCTTCGGCGTGCACGTCGAACGCGATGGAGCCGCGGGGCTGGCGGCGATCCGCCGTCTGCGCCCGGTTGCGGTGGTACTGGACGTCGGGCTGCCCTCGCTCGACGGCATCGAGGTGTGCCGGGCGCTGCGCGCCGAGGGCGACTGGACCCCGATCGTGTTCGTCACCGCCCGCGACGACGAGGTCGACCGCATCCTGGGGCTCGAACTCGGCGGTGACGATTACCTCACGAAGCCGTTCTCGCCGCGTGAGCTCGTCGTGCGGTTGCGCGGCATCCTGCGCCGGCAGCACGGTCCGCCCGCCCCGGTGCGCGAGCTGGGAGCGCTGCGGATCGACGAGACCCGCCGTCGGGTGACGGTGCACGGCGAGGTGGTCGCGCTCACCGCGACGGAGTTCGACCTGCTCGCTCGGCTCGTCTCCGCGCCGGGACGCGTCTTCACTCGCGAGCAGCTGCTCTCGAGCGTGTGGGGGCAGGCGGACTACGGCGGCGGCCGCACGGTCGACGTGCACGTCGCCCAACTGCGGGCGAAGCTCGGCGACGCGAGTCCGATCGTGACGGTGCGCGGCGTCGGCTACGGCACGAGCGAATCGGGCCGTTCCGGCGAGGTCGTCACATGACCCGCCCGGCGACGCTGCGCACGCGGATCACGCTCGTCGTGGCGGCCGTGGCGGCCGTGGCGGCGCTGATCACCGGAGCCGTCACGATTCCGCTCGCCCGCGGCGCCGCCGTCGCCGAGGCGCGTGATCGCGTCGGCGCCCAGGTCGATCTGCTCGCCGCGATCGATGCGCCCGCGGCATCCGTCGGAATGGTCGCCGCAGACGGCACGACCTTCGCGCTGGTGCGCGGCGATGCGGTGCAGGGCCCGGCCGCCTCGTACGCCACGGGTGCCGTGCGCTCGGCGCTCGCCGGCGCCGGCACGTTCTCGGGCACGGTGCGGGGCGGCAACGGGGTCGCGCTCGTGGAGGCCCGCGCGGCCGGTGCCGGCGCCGGCGTGCTCGGAGCGCTTCCGCTGCGGGAGGTCGAGCGCACCCAGGGCCGGGCGACCGGGCGCGTGCTGCTCGCGCTCGCGCTCGGCGTCGCGGTCGCGGTGCTCGCCGGGTGGCTGCTCGCCCGGTGGCTGGCCCGCCCGCTGCGCATCACCGCGGATTCCGCACGGCGGATGGCCGCGGGCGAGCGGGCCGTGCCCGTGCCTCCGGATGGCCCCGCCGAGGTCCGGGAGGTGGCCGGAGCGCTCGCCGCACTGGATGCCGCGCTCGCGGCATCCGAGGGCCGTCAGCGCGAGTTCCTGCTGTCGGTGTCGCACGAACTGCGCACACCGCTGACCGCGATCCGCGGATACGGCGAGGCGCTGGCCGACGGGCTGGTGACCCCGGGCGACACTGCGGACGTCGGACGCACCCTCGTGGCGGAGACCGAGCGCCTCGATCTGTTCGTCGCCGACCTTCTCGCCCTCGCGCGGCTGGAAGCCGACGACTTCGTGCTGCACCTGAGCGCCGTGGACGTCGGGGCGGTCGTGCGCGAGACGTCCTCGGCGTGGGAGGGGCGCGCGGCCACGCTCGGGGTGCGGCTGGAAGCAAGCGGGACCGAGTCGCCCGTGGTGGTGCGCACCGACGCGCATCGGGTGCGGCAGGTGCTCGACGGGCTCGTGGAGAACGCGCTGCGCGCCACCCCCGAGGGCGGCTCGGTGAGCATTCTGGTGACGACGGATGCCTCGGGCGCGGCGCTGATCGAGGTCGCCGACACCGGCCCGGGGCTGGCCGCGGCCGATCTCGGGGTCGCGTTCGATCGTGGCGCGCTGCACGCGCGCTACCGCGATTCGCGCCCGGTGGGCACGGGACTCGGCCTGTCGATCGCCGCTCGGCTGGTCGCCCGCCTGGGAGGGACGATCGAGGCGCGCGCCGGCGCGCTGGGCCGCGGCGGCGCGCTGGGCCGCGCCGGCGCGCTGGGCCGCGGCGGCGCCGTGTTCGCTGTGCGACTGCCGATGTCCGTCGAATGAGACACCCTGGAGCTCACCTGCGGCCCGTCGGCGGCGTGATGTGCGCCTGCGCGCGTTCGGCGTTGCGAGCGGAGATGTGCGCCAGTCGCGCCAGCCGCTCCCGCTCGAGCGGCACGGCGAACACCGCCCATACGACGAACGCCACGCCAGCGCCGACGAGCACGCCCCCGATCGTGTCCGAGAGCCAGTGCGCGCCCAGGTACGTGCGGCTCACCGCCATCAGCAGCGCGTACGCCACGCCGAGCACCCACACCCAGGTGCGCACGATGATCACGCCCAGCGCAACCGCGATGGTGGCGGCGTTCGCCACATGTCCGGATGGGAACGAACCGAAGTCGGAGAGCACGACGATGTTCTCGGGCCGTGCCCTGCCGAAGACGCCCTTCAGCACCTGCACGACGCCGGCGCTCGCGGCCGACGCCACCACGAAGTAGAGCGCGGCCCACGGCCGCCGGAGAATGAGCAGCACGGCGGCCGTCACGATGGGGACGACGAGCACCCCCACGACGCCGCCGCCGAGTCCGTTCATGAGGTAGGCGAACACGTCGCCGAACGGACCGCGAAGTTCGAGCAGGTCCTCGGCCCACTCCTCGTCGAACTCGAACGGGAGGCCGCCCGAGCGGGCCATGACCACCACGCCGAGCAGGGCGGCGGCGACGACCGCCGCCACGCCGCCGACGAAGGGCGCGCGCCGGCCGATCAGCTGGGTACGCGCCTCGCGCTGCGCGGGCCGCAGGTCGTCGTCGCGGTCCGTCATCCCACCACGCTAACCGCGAAACGACGCGAGCGGATGCCGCGGCTCGCGCTCGCGGCATCCGCTCGCCCTCAATCGCTGAGCGGCGGCACCGAATTCGGCCGCACGAGCGACCACAGCGCGACGATCGCGACGACGGCCGCCAGCAGCATGACGAATGCCATCGGAACGGCGCTGCCGACGCCCATCAGGCCGATGAGCGGCGAGATGACCCCCGCGAGCCCGAAGTTCAGCGCACCGAGGAGCGATGCGGCGGTGCCGGCCTCGGCGCCGTGGTGCGCGAGAGCGAGCACCTGCACGGCGGGGAACGAGAAGCCGCACGCGAGGATGTAGATCCACAGCGGGATCGCCGTGCCCCAGAACCCCGCGCCCGCCCCGTCGAGCACCATGATCGCGATCGCCATGACGAGGTGCACGATCGTCGTTGCGGCGAGGATCCACTGCGGCTGCACGGGCCCGCGCATCAGGCGGGAGCTCGTCTGCACGCCGATGATGACGCCGACCGAGTTCACCGCGAACAGCAGGCCGTAGTCCTGGGCGCTGAACGCGTAGACCTCCTGGAAGAGGAACGACGACGTCGACAGGTAGCCGAACAGCCCCGTGAACGTCATGCCTCCGATGATCGCCGCACCGAGGTACACGCGATCGCGGAAGAGCGCGGCGTAACGATCGCGCAGCGTGGAGTGCCCGGCGACGTGGCGACGCGACTCGGGGAGGGTCTCGACGATGAAGAAGGCGACGGCCACGACGACCGCCGCGCCGTAGACCCCGAGCACCCAGAACACGCCG
Source organism: Agromyces sp. NPDC058484 (assembly GCF_042720415.1). Classification (NCBI taxonomy): domain Bacteria; kingdom Bacillati; phylum Actinomycetota; class Actinomycetes; order Micrococcales; family Microbacteriaceae; genus Agromyces; species Agromyces sp. NPDC058484. The sequence continues at coordinate 40,280 of NZ_JBHXMP010000022.1, forward strand.
CGCCAGTCCATGACGGCGAGCAGTTGCGAGCCGATGACGGGGGCCAGCACCGGCGCGAGGCCGTTCACCAGTGCGAGCCGCGACAGCATGCGCACGAGCGGCTTGCCGCCGAACAGGTCGCGCACCATCGCCATCGCGACGACGCCGCCCGCGGCCGCGCCGAAGCCCTGCAGCAGGCGGAAGACGATCAGCCATGCGATGTCGGGCGCGAGCGCTGCGGCGACGGATGCCGCGATGTGCAGCGCCGTGGCGAGGATGAGCGGGAGGCGCCGACCGACCTTGTCGCTCCACGGGCCGACGATCAGCTGGCCGAAGCCGAAGCCGACCATGGTGCCCGTGAGGGTGAGCTGCACCGCGGCGGCCGAGACGCCGAGCTCGCTCTGCAGCACCGGGAAGGCGGGCAGGTAGAGATCGACGGTGAACGGGCCGAGCGCGGTGAGCGCGCCCAGCACGAGCACGTAGACCAGGCGCTGGCGACGGGTGAGGAGGTCGCCGGGGTGCATGCCGACGACCGCGGTCGACCGGGTGTCGTCGGGACGGATGATGGGGATTGAGGAAGTGGAGGACAAGCGGGATCCTGGGCGGGCTCGAGTGCGGCGGCGCACGCCCTCGGACGCCGGGAAACAGAGACGACGGCGTCCCGCGGGGCGCCGTCGTGAGGCGATCTCGGCGCGGAAGCGCCTCGAATCGATTCGACTGCAGTACAGCCTAGCGCTTCTCGACCCTCTTTCCGCCCGGCGCGTAGCATGAAGGTGAGACGTCGCCTCCGACGACGCCCCGCAACGCCGACGTGAGGGAGCGAAGATGAGCGAGCCCATCGAACCGCGCGAACCGGATGAGTCCGCCGAGCAGGTCGATCCCACCGATCGCCTCGAGGGCAGCTACACGGAGGTCGACGGCGAGGCGCCGCACGAGCGTACCGTCGCGGGGGCGTACGTCCGGCAAGACGGGGTGGCCGACGACGAGTCGGCCGTCGGCGACTACACCTCGACGGAGGAGCATCCGCACACGCACGACCCGTCCGAGCGGCATGGCAAGTTCGTGCGAACCGAGCCCCCGAAGCCGCACCCGGGTCCGCACAAGGTCTGACCGGGCACGGGCGAACGGCCGTCGACCGAGCGGCCGTCAGCCGGTGCTGCTGAAGGAACGCGCCTCGGTCCCGGGCTGACCCGGGTCGACGGGCGGCACCGTCCACGCGAGTGCGGCCTCGACGGTGTCGGCGAGTTCGGCCTCGCGACCCTCTGCCCGAGCCGACTCGAACCGCTCCGCACCCGGCCCCTCGAGGATGCGCGCCAGAATCGGCTGCTGGAACGAGAAGGTCGTTGCCCCGGACATCGCCTTGCGTTCCCGGATGGTCTCGGCCGCACCGAGCATCCGACCGGCGAACGACAGGTCGCTCGAGCTCGCCGCGACGGCGGACATGCCCTCGAGGGCGTACGCGGTGCCCCACTCGCTCCCGGTCGACGACGTGAGGAGCAGGGTTTCCGCGAAACACTCGCGCGCGGTGGCGAGATCACCCATCAGGATCCTGGTCCAGCCCAGATAGTTGAGCGCTCCCGACTCGCTCATCTTGTCACCGCTTCTTCGCGCCAGAGCCAGGTTCGTTTCGAAGTGCCGGAGGGCTGTGGGGATTCGACCGCGCATGAGCTCGGTCTGACCGAGGAGCAGTCCGATGGTGCCATGCATGAACGGGCTGTCGGCCCGCTCCGCCAGAAGGAGAGCGCGTGTGAGCGTCTCCTCGGCCACGTCGATGTCGGGCGGCGATTGCATGAGGTGCGCCATGGCAAGGGACGCGAGTGCCGCTCCCTCGCCGAGTTCGTCGCCATCACGCCCGAAACGCGCGACGCAGTCCGCCAGGACTGGAATGAACCTCGGCTCGGGCGCGTGCTGTGCCGCAATCGCCGTGCTCAGGAACACCGCGATCGTTTCGCTCCGCTCGGTGAGGTCGACATCGGGTTCGAGCATTCGGTCCATCCACGTCCGGACCTCGCCGAACGGCCCCGAGATCCACCAGAACGGGGTGAGCGGCCACACGAGCTCGACGACCTCGTTCCACTGCCGGGTTGCGATGAAGTGGGTGATGGCGGCGCGAAGCCCGTCGAGTTCATCGGCGAGCCGCGACGTCCACTCGCTCTGGCCCGCGTGGGTGAGCGGGCCGGCCGCCTCCCCGGCGAGCCAGAGATAGAAACGCGCGTGTCGCTCCACGCACCCGCTCATCTCGCCACGCGCTTCGAGCTGCTCTCGGGTGTACTCGCGCACGGTGGCGAGCAGGGTGAACGACCTCCGGTTCCCGCGATCCCGTTCACGCACGAGACTGCCGTCGACGAGAGCGCCGAGCATCTCCAGGGCATCCGAGCCGTCGATGCCATCCGCCATCCACTCGACCGCATCGAAGCCGAATCCGGCAGGGAAGACGCCGAGCCGGAGCAGCAGCTCACGCTCGTCATCCCGCAGAAGTTCGGTGCTCCACTCGATCGCCGCTCGCAGTGTTCGCTGCCGGTCGGGAAGATCGCGAGGACCCCCGACGAGAAGCGGCAGTGCGTGGTCGAGTCGGGCGAGGATCTCGGCGGGCGTGAAGACGCGCACGCGGGCCGCTGCGAGTTCGAGGGCCAGCGGGGTTCCGTCGAGGGCCGATGCGATCCCGGTGATCGCCGCTGCGTTCGCCGCCGTGCCGTCGAAACCCGGCTGCACGGCGCGTGCGCGCTCCACGAAGAGTGCGGTCGCGGCAGAATCCGGCAGCGGACCGAGATCGATGATCTGCTCCCCATTGACCCGAAGCAGCTTCCGGCTCGTGGCAAGCACGGACACCGCTGTCCGCGCCAGAAGAGCGCTGATCCGGGGCGCCGCATCGACGACCTGCTCGACGTTGTCGAGCACGAGGAGCACACGCCGGCCCGCAAGCGCGCGGTCGACCTTCTCGGCAATGGGGACGTCTCCCGTGTCGCGAACGCCGAGCGCGTGCGCGATGGCCGCGATCACCAAGTCGGCATCCTTCACGGGTGCGAGGTCGACGAACGCCGTGCCGTCGGGGAAGAACTCCTCGACCGCGCGGGCGGCGGCGATCGCGAGGCGGCTCTTACCGATGCCTCCCGGACCGGTGATCGTCACCAGCCGGGCACCGTCCACTCCGAGCATCCGCACCGCGGTTTCCAACTCCTCGTCACGGCCGAGCATTCGAGTGAGCGGTGATGGCAGTCCGACGAGCTTGTCACCACCGACCTCGGAAGGTGCCTCCACCAGCGGCCCGGGCCGCCGCATGCCGGCCGCGTCGAACCGCTCGGCGAGCAGCGTCGCCAGGTCGGCGGTCACGAGATCGCCGAGCTCCGCGGCATCCGTGAACGCGACATACGAGGCGTTGTCATCGTCGCGGATGCGCCCGAGCAGGCCATCGAGCCGCTCCTGTCGGTGTTCGCCGCGCTTGAGGTAGATGAGCTTCGGGATGTCGGGGGCGAGGTTCCACTCGTCCTCGAGCCCCGACACGTCCTCTCCCGGCGCGATCCAGCCGTACTCCTTCCAGTAGATGCCGACGAAGATGTCGCTCTGCTCCAGGTAGGCGCGATACAGCTCACGCGGCGGATGCGGCCTGGCGCCGAGCTCGAACATCACGGGTGCGAGCGCCAACCGCTCGATCGCGGACCGCACCACGCGCCGCTCCGGCGCCAGCTCCTTCAGCGTGGAGCTGACGAACACCCGCAGATGTTGGTCCGGAGTCCTGATGACACCGGCGACCCGGCTCATGTGCACAGTTTCCTGCCGAGTGCGTGGGTCTGTCCACTACGCCATCCACCCAGAGCGGCGGCCGGGGCCGCCCTTGAACGAGTCGGGGCGATGGCGACGCGCGTCACGGCGCGGCGTAGACGGGGGCGGGCACGCGCGAGAGCCAGTCGAGCGCCCGGGTGAGCAGGTCGCGGTGCTCGGGCGACTCGTAGGAGCGCACGTCGTGGCCGAGCGCGTCGTACACGAGCCGCGAGCGTCCCAGCTCTCGGGCCCAGACGAGCGGATGCCGCCGGCCCTCCTCCTCGTGCTCGGCGATCGGCTCGATCACGCCCTCGAGGTGCAGGCCCGAGTACCGTTCGTCGGCCACGGTGAAGTCGCGCAGTCCCTCGGCGATGGCGTGCGTGCCGACCACGTGCACACGGGCGTCCCCGATGGGCGGATGCCACGACACCCCGTCGATCCACCGTGCGCCGAGCGCCCGGCCGAAGGCGGGCAGCTCGCGAAGCGTCGAGGCGGCCGAGTGCATCGTGAGGATGCCGATGCCGCGCTCGAGGGCCGCGTCGAACCCCGTTGCAGCGGCGGCGAGCCGGGCCTCGTCGGACGCGCCCGGGTCGCGGCCGGCCTCGGCCGTGGCATCGGGCGGCGACCCCGTGCGATCGCCGGCGTTCACGACGAGCAGGTCGGCATCGCCGAGCGCTGCCAGCCCGCCGAGCAGGTCGTCGCTCACGTCGACGCGGTAGCCGGCGCCGGCGACAATGCCGGCGAGGGCGGCGCTCGTCTCGGCGAACGGATGCCACGGGTCGGCGTAGCGGCCCGAGCCACTGAGGATGACCGCGCGCATGTCGCCACCTCCGCCGTTGGGTGCATCGTAACCCCGTATGGGGGTCGCCGTCATCGCCGATCGCGTCGGCCCCGTGATCGGCACGTCTCCCGCGCCGGCGAGCACATCCGGGAGAATCGCAGGCATGCTGCTCTCCGTCGGCCACGGCCGCCTCGATCGCGTCGCGCTGACCGACCTGCTCAGGTCGGCGGGGGTCGACGCTCTCGTCGACATCCGGCGGTATCCCGGAAGTCGGAGCAATCCGGATGTCGCGGCCGACGCCATGGCCGAATGGCTGCCGGCCGCCGGCATCGCCTACCGCACCGACGAGCGCCTCGGCGGGCGACGACGTCTGCCCGCCGACGCGCCACGAGAGGACCCGTGGTGGCGGGTGGAGCAGTTCGCCGCCTACGCCGCCCATACGCGCACGGCCGAGTTCCAGGCGGCGCTCGCAGACCTGCTCGGGCAGTCGGCGCGCGCGCGTACCGCCATGATGTGCAGCGAGAGCGTCTGGTGGCGGTGCCACCGGAGGCTCGTGGCCGACGTGGCCGTGCTGCAGTCCCGGGGCACCGTCGAGCACCTCATGCACGACGGCCGACTCGTGGCGCACGTCCCGGCCGAGGGCGCGCGGGTGCGAGCCGACGGCGCCGTGGTGTGGGACGGCTGAGCCCGCCGCGTCAGCCGAGCTTCGTGATCGCCGGCATCACGTAGGTGCCGTCGAGTACCTCGATGCGCGGCTGGTAGATGCGCAACAGCGGTCGGAAGTCGCCCGCGGGCGTCGGCAGCCAGTTCGCCGCGGCGGTCTCGTCGTCGGGGCGTTCGTGCTGCATGCGAATCACGAGCGAGCCGTCCTCCCCGGTCACGATGCCGGGCGTGCGGTCGCCGATCGAGTAGCGGTCGATCACGTTCGGCATGAGGAGGTAGTCGGGCATCGAGTACATCGTGATCGACCAGAACGCGTCGGCCGGCGGCAGTTCGGCCACGTGCAGCTCGTAAGCGTTCGCGCCGTTCAGCTGCGTGCCGTCGGCGTCGACGAAGACCTCGGCGTAGTACGCCTCGTAGCCGTGGTTGCCCCACAGCCCGTTTCGGGCCGACCGCGCCCGCGTCACGTACGACTCGGTGCGGTCGGCGATCTTCCACTCGGGCGCGTCGATGGTTCCGAGGCCGAGGTGGTCGACGTTGTAGTCGAAGCCGTGCGGGAAGCCCCGCCAGCCGTTCACCACGCCTGAAGCGCCGCCCCTCGAGATCTCCTCGACGTGCGCACGCCCCTCGGTGGAGGCGTGCGCGAGGTGCTCCTCGAGTTCGCGCGAGACGAGCCCGAAGGGGTTGCCGTGGTCGGTGAGCCCGGTGTCGGAGAACCGGCGGAGGTAGGCGACATCCGCGGCCGACGGCGGGAACCTCTGGCTCCAGAGCCGGAGCATCTCCCAGAACTGCAGGTGCTCGGGGATCTCGGACGACGGCTGCGGGATGCCGCGGAGCGGTCCGTTCCCCTCGAGCGGAGTGAGCGTGAACTGCGACTGCAGGGCGCGGACCCGCGGAAGGTCGTCGTCGCCGTCGACCGCGAGCCGCCCGACGATCGTGGCGATGTCGGTGGGCGACTCGATGATCCGGGCACCCTCGGGCGCGTCGCCCGGCCAGCCAGGCGGCGCGATGAGGAACGTGCCCTCCGACGTGCCCGTCGCCCGGCGCCCGACGTACGCGAAGTTGTTGGTCCACGCGTCGACGAACTGCAGCACGTAGTAGGCGCCCTCGGTGTCGGGCACGTGCAGCAGCAGCGGGCCGCCCGAGAGGTCGAGTTGCGCGATGGAGTACAGCGTGTCGTTGTTGACGCTCACGAACGGATCGTCGGGGGTCGCGAGTCTCGCGGCGTGCGCGAAGGTGTTGAACGGCGCCGCCGGCAGCGATCCCATCCCCCTGGCCGCGATCGCACGGACCGATGAGACGCCGTACACGAGCGGGTAGCCGAAGACATAGGCCTCGACCAGCTGACGTTCCCTCGAATGCATCGACACCCCCGACCTCGGCGCGGCTCAGCGCCGGCATCCCTGTCAGGCTACGCCGTGCGGCCCCGTTCGAGCGAGGTGCGCCGCCGTTCGAGCGAGACGGTGAACACCACGTAGGCGCCCACCGAGGCGATGATGCCGATCGTGAACAGCCACGCGCTCGGCCGCGCCCAGACGAGGTCGCCGACGCGCACGACGAGCGCGAGCACGATGACGGCGAGGCTCACGAGCTGCGCCTGGAACACGCGGCGGAACGCCGACCACCGCGCATCCCACAGCATCCAGACGTTCACCATGCCGGGCAGCGTGAGCACCGTGCCGACGATGCGCGCGGTGAGCGGCGTCACGTCCCAGGCCCAGACATCGACGAGGAGCGACGGCACGACGAAGAGCACGAGCCCGGTGACGGATGCCGCGGCGCCCACGATCGCGAGCGAATAGCGCCACGGCGCCGGGATCTCCACGTCGTCCACCTCGGGTGCGCCGTCGTCCTCACGGAGGTTCACGACGATCGCGATCAGGACGAGCACGGGAGTCGTGATGTAGAGCGCGACCCACGTGATGAAGGAGAGGTGACCGAAGTGGAAGCGGTCCCAGTGCAGGAAGGTCGCCGCCGAGGCGAGGCTCGCGAACACCAGCACCGCCGGGAACCCGTGCCGGACCCGGTGCCACTGCCGCTGCACGGCGACCTGCACGAAGAACCAGATCCCGCCGGCGTACGCCGCGCCGAGCAGCATCGACGTGATCGGCGGGTCGATCGTCCACGCGAAGTGCGCCGCGGTGCCGCCGGGAAGCACGACGAGCAGGAACGTGGCGGCGACGAGGAACGGGAGGACCACGTAGGCGACCACGCGGGTGTACGGCAGCACACGGTCGAGCCGTCCGGCGCGGTGGCGCTCGGGACCGCGAACGAGATCGGGTTCTATGTCGCTCACGCGGCCTCCAGGGCGTACGCCACCGCATCGTCGACGTGCAGGTGCCGCCCGCGCGTGCGAGCCGCCTCGAACACACCTGCCCCCGGGCCGGCGAGGATGCCATCGACGAACTGCTGGTGGAACGAGAACGACGGCGCGTCGTAGAGGCCGGTACGCTCGCGCACGACCTGGGCCGCACCGAACAGGGTGCCGGCCCGCTCGCCGTCGCCCGACCCTGCGGCGACGGCGGTGAGCCCCTCGAGCGCGTACGCGACCCCCTCGTCGTGGCCGAGTCGGGCCGAGAGCGAGAGGCTCTGCTCGAAGCAGGCGCGAGCGACGCCGAACTCGCCGAGGAGGACCTGCGCCCAGCCGCGGTGATGCAGCGCGATCGTCTCGCCGAGGTCGTCGTGCTGACGCTTCGCGACGGCGAGGCTCTCGTCGAAGCGGGCGAGCGCGGCACGCACGTCCTGCTTCAGCAGCGCCACTCGCCCGAGCGTGACGAGTGCCATCGCCTCGCCCCACCGGTCGTCCGACTCGCGGAACAGGGCGAGGCTCGCGTCGAGCGCTTCGTCGGCGCGGTCGGTGTCGGGCTCGCGGGCGCCCAGGAGGGCGAGGGCGAGGGAGATGAGTGCGAGGGCCTCGCCGGAGCGCTCGCCCTCCCGTCGGAACAGCGCCGCGCTCTCGTCGAGGCCGGGCACGAGCCACTCGTCGGGGTCCTGCCAGAACGCGATCGCCCGGGTGAAGTAGAGCGCGGTGGCGCGGGTGAGGTCGTCGAGTTCGTCGCCCGAGTCGAGCACCTCGCCCATCCATCCGTGCACCTCGCCGAGGTGGCCGTCGATCCACCAGTAGACGTAGAGCGTCCACGCGAAGTGCGCGGCGGCCGCCCACTGCCTCGTGTCGAGGAGGTGCCGCATCGCCGCACGGAGGTTGTCGCTCTCCTCGGCGAGCAGGGCGAACCACTCGAGTTGGTCGGCGCCCTCGAGCTCGAACTCCGCCTGCTCGCCGAGCCGCACGAAGAACGCCACCTGTCGGTCGCGCAGCGCCGCGGCATCCGCCCGGTTCGCGAGCTGGTCGAGTGCGTACTCCCGTACGGTGGAGAGCATCGAGAACACCGCGCGGTCGCCGCGGTCCTCCTGGTGCACGAGGCTGCCGTCGACGAGCGCCCCGAGATCGTCGAGCGTGTTCGCGTCGGGGATGCCGTCGGCGATCCACTCGGCGGCGTCCAGGCTGAATCCGCCCGCGAAGAGGCCGAGCCTCGTGAGCAGCTCGCGCTGGGAGGGCTCCAGCAGCTGCGTGCTCCACTCGATCGTGGACCGGATGGTGCGCTGGCGCTCGGGCAGGTCGCGCGAACCGCCGCTCAGCACGAGGAGTCGTCGGTCGAGCCGTTCGAGGAGTTCGGCCGGGGTGAGCACCCGCGCGCGGGCGGCGGCGAGCTCGATCGCGAGCGGCACGCCGTCGAGGGCGATGCAGATGCGTTCGACATCTTCCACGTTGTCCTCGGTGAGCTCGAAGTCGGGCTTCGCGGCGCGCACACGCGCGACGAACAGGTCGACCGACGGTGCGGCGAGCGCGCGCGCGATGTTCGCCCCATGCCGCATGTCGGGCAGGGCGAGCGGTCCGAGCTCGACCCCGTGTTCACCGGTGATCCGGAGGAGGATCCGGCTCGTCGCGAGCACCGTGAGGTGCGGGGCATCCGTCAGCAGCGACCGGATGCCCGGGGCCGCCTCCACCACCTGTTCGACGTTGTCGAGCAGGAGCAGCATGTGCCGGTCGCGCACCGCCATGCGGAGCTTCTCGTGGAGCGTCCCGTCGCCCACGTCGCGGATGCCGAGCGCCGCGGCGATCGCTGCGGGCACGAGACCGGGGTCGGTGACGGACCCGAGGTCGACGAAGGCGATGCCGCCCGGAAACCCGTCGCGCACCCGGTTCGCCGCCTCGATCGACAGCCGGCTCTTGCCGATTCCTCCGGGGCCGGTCAGCGTCACGAGCCGCACGTCCTCGTCGGCGAGGAGGCTCACGACCGTCTCGAGCTCGCGCTGCCGCCCGACGAGCGCGGTGAGGGCCGCCGGCAGTCCAACGACGCCGCCGGTCCAGGCGCCGGGCTCGCCGGACTCGCTCGACGTGTCGGCCGCCAGCGTGAAGCGCTCGGCCAGCAGTGTCGCGAGGTCACCGCGCGCGAGCTCGGCGAGTTGCTCGGCGTCGGTGAAGTATGCATATGAGACGCGGTCGTCGTCCTTGATGCGGCCGAGCAGCTCCTGCAGCCTGGCCTCGCGCTCGCCGCCCTCCTTCACGTAGACGAGCTTCGGCATCTCGTGCGGCGCGAGCAGGTACTCGTCCTCGAGCCCCGAGACCTCATCGCCCGGCGCGACCCACCCGTAGCTCTCGCCGTACAGGCCGACGAAGATGTCGCTCTGGTCGAGGTAGGCGCGGTACAGCTCACGCGGCGGATGCGGCCGGGCGCCGAGCTCGAACAGGACGGGTGCGAGGTTCAACTGCTCGATCGCGGCACGCACGGCCCGGCGTTCCGGCGCGAGCTCTCGAAGCGTCGAGCTCACGAAGACGCGCAGACGCTGGTCGGGTGTGCGGATCGCCCGGTTGACCGGACCCATATCTGCAGTCTGTTCCTCGCGGCATCCGTGTGTAAATACCCCGGCCCGAGGTCGGGCGCCGGCCGGGGACTGGCCGGCGGTGATGCGCCGGCGGTACACTCGCCGCGTGACGGCCCCGGCCGCCGCACCGCGCTCCGAGGGGACGAACGCATGGATGCCCGAGATTCGGCGCGTCGGCCGCCCGCGATCCTCGTCGCCTCCGCCGATCCGTCGGTCCGCGCCGCGCTCCTGGAGCCGCTGAATCGCAGGTACGCCGCCGACTACCGCATCGTCGACGCCGATGGGCCGGATGCCGCGGTCGCCGCGATCGACGGCCTGCACGCGTCGGGCGGCGATATCGCGCTGCTGTTGGCGGATGACGCATCGCCCGTCGCGGGGCACGAGAGCGTGTTCGCGGCGGCCAGGCGCAGCTTCCCCGACGTGCGCCGCGGGCTCGTCATCGAATGGGGCTCGTGGGCCGATCGCGCCACCGCCGACGCGGTGCTCGAGCTCATGACGCACGTGCAGATCGACTACTACGTCGTGCGCCCGGTGCACTCCCCCGACGAATCGTTCCACCGCGCGGTGACCGACTTCCTGCGCGAATGGGAGGCCGCGGCGGGCAAGCGGCACCGGGGCTTCACCGTCATCGGCGATGACGCCCAGCCGCGCACGCACGTGCTGCGGAGCCTCCTCGCCCGGGGCGGCGTGCCGACCGACCACCTCGACCCCGGCTCGCCCGACGCGTCGGCGCTCCTCGCAGGGGCCGGTGTCGACTACGGCGGCGCGCCGCTCGTGCGCACGGCCGACGGACGGGTGCTCGTCGATCCCGACGACGCGGAGCTCGCCCACGCCTACGGCCTCGACACGTCACTGCCGGAAGGCACCGTCGACCTCGCCGTGGTGGGAGCCGGACCGGGCGGCCTCGCCGCGGCGGTGTACGCGGCATCCGAGGGGCTCGACACGCTCGTGCTCGAGGGCGAGTCGATCGGCGGTCAGGCGGGGTCGAGCTCGCTCATCCGCAACTACCTGGGCTTCTCGCGCGGCGTGTCGGGCGCCGAGCTCGCGCAGCGCGCGTACCAGCAGGCGTGGGTGTTCGGGGCGCGCTTCGCGCACACCCGCCGTGTGGTGGGCATGCGGGTCGTCGACGGCGGCTTCGAGCTCGACGTTGCGACAGGGGGCGCGCGGGGCGGCGCGCGGGGCGCACCGGACGGCGCGCCGGGTGACGTCGTGCGCGCACGGTCGGTCGTGCTCGCCACGGGCGTGAGCTATCGACGCCTCAGCGCGCCGGGCCTCGTGCCGTTCGTCGGGGCATCCGTCTTCTACGGCGCCTCATCGGTCGAGGCGCGGGCGCAGTCGGGCCGCGACGTGCTCGTCGTCGGCGGCGGCAACTCGGCGGGACAGGCGGCGCTGCACCTCGCCCGCTACGCACGGTCGGTGTCGCTCGTGGTGCGCGGCGAGTCGCTGGCCGCGAGCATGTCGCGGTACCTCATCGACCAGTTGGATGCCGCGGGCGTCGGTCTCATCACGGGCTCGCGCGTCGTCGACGCCGGCGCCGCCGACGCCGACCGGCTCGATCACGTGGTGCTCGAGCGCGCCGAGTCGGACGAGCGCGTGGAGGTGCCCGCGCACGCCGTCTTCATCACCATCGGAGCCCGCCCCCACACCGAGTGGCTCGCGCCGGAGGTGCTGCGGGACCGCTGGGGCTCGGTCATCACGGGAACGGACGTGCTCGCCGAGGGCGGGCGCCGGGCGTGGCTCGGCCACGCCGGCACCGAACCGGGCCTGCTCGAGTCGTCGGTGCCGGGCTTCTTCGCGGTCGGCGACGTGCGGCGGGGCTCGGTGAAGCGCGTCGCGTCCGCCGTCGGCGAGGGGTCGGTCGTGGTCTCCTCGGTGCACGCGCACCTCGGGGCGCACGCGGGCGGGTGACGCGTCGCCCGGAATCGGCTGCCGTTCATTTCCCCCGCTCGCTCGGTTCCCCGCCATCGTTCGCCCCGCCTTCACTCGGTTCGCCCCGCCTTCACTCGGTTCGCCCCGCTCACTCGGTTCCCCGCCATCGTTCGCCCCGCCCTCACTCGGTTCGCCCCGCCCTCACTCCGGTTCGCCCCGCTCACTCGGTTCCCCGCCATCGTTCGCCCCACGCTCGTGTGAGGACTGCCTCATATGAGGCAGTCCTCACACGACGAATCGGGACAGCATCCCCGGCGCCGGGTCGGCCGCAGGCTCGACGGCGACGGCACGGAGCGCGTGGACGAACCTCACCGCTGATCGAGTCGGGCGGGCGACGACGTACGCTGGCTGGATGTCGTTCGATCCTCGAAGCATCCCGGTCGACCCCGCCGCATCCGCCGCCCTCGCCCGCCACGGCCTCGAGTATCGACTCCTCGACCCCGACGACGACGACGCGATGCGCGCGTGGGTGGAGGCTGAGAATCGCGGCTTCCACCACCCCCGGCCGCGCGAGGTCGACCGTGCGTACGACCTCGCGGTCGCCTCGGAGCGGCGGGTGCACGGGGTGTACGACCCTGCCGCCGCCGACCCCGGCGTGCCGGTCGCGACCGTCGACGGCTGGCCGACGGGACTCAGCGTTCCCGGCAGCCGCAGCAGCGTCGACGCCTGGGCCGTGAGCGCCGTGACCGTCGCACCCACGCATCGGCGCCGCGGCATCGCGCGTGCGCTCATGGAGGGCGAACTCGCCAACGCACGCAGTGCCGGCGCGGCCGTCGCGATGCTCACCGTCACCGAGGCGACGATCTACGGGCGCTACGGGTACGCGCCCGCCGCGAAGGCCGCGACGGTCACCGTCGACCGCCGCCGCGCCCACTGGATCGGTCCGGATGTCCCGGGCCGCGTGCACTTCGTCGAGCCCGGCGACCTCCGCAAGGCCGCACCCGCGATCGCGCGTCGCGCCGTCGCCCGCACCCCGGGCGAGATCGACCGGTGGCCGGGCATCCTCGACCGTGCGCTCGGCCTGGTCGATCCCGAGAGCGAGGCAGCCCGCAGCCTGCGCACGGTCCGTTACGACGATGAGCGCGGTCAGCCGCAGGGGTTCGTCGCCTACCGCATCTCGCGCGAGCCCAATGCACCCGGCTTCGCCGAGTTCGAGTTCCTCGTCGCGGCAACCGACGACGCCGAGCGGGCCCTCTGGCGGTTCCTCGTCGAGCAGGATTTCGTGGACGGCGTGCGCGGCAGGCTCCGCTCGGTCGATGAGCCGTTGCCGTGGCTGCTCGAGGATCCTCGCGCGGTCACGATCAGCGACGTCGTCGATCACCTGTGGGTGCGCGTCCTCGACCCCGTCGAGGCGCTCGGTGCTCGACGCTACGGGGCCGCCGGCACTCTCGCGCTCGAGGTCCGCGACGCGCTCGGATTCGCGGCGGGGCGGTTCCGGCTGGCCGTCGACGACCGCGGGCGCGCCGAGGTGGAGCGGGTCGAGGAGGGCGATGTCGCGGCATCCGCCCCCGCTCTGCGCCTCGGGGTGCAGGAACTCGGCGCGATCTACCTCGGCGGGGTGCGCCCGTCGGTGCTGGGCAGGGCCGCGCGCATCACCGAGCTCTCGCCGCGGTCGCTCGCTCTCGCCGACCGCATGTTCGCGGCCGAACGCACTCCGCACCTCAGCATCTGGTTCTGAGCTCGCTCGCTGAGCCCGTCGAAGCGAGCCCGTCGAAGCGAGCCCGTCGAAGCGAGCCCGTCGAAGCGAGCCCGTCGAAGCGAGCCGGTCGAAGCGAGCGTGCCCGGGCGGTGCCCCTTCGACGGGCTCAGGGCACTCAAGGGGCTAGACCGCGTCCTGGCGCGGGAACACCACCTTCTCGATGATGATGATGAGCGACGCCGCGACCGGGATCGCGACGAGCGCTCCCAGCACGCCGCCGAGGGTGCCGCCGGCGACGGCCGCGATGACCACGAGTGCGCCCGGCACCGCGACGGCCCGGGTCATGATGCGCGGGCTCAGCACGTACGCCTCGAGCTGCATGTAGATCAGGTAGTAGATCGCCGCGGCGAGGGCCGTCGCCGGCGAGGCGGCGAGGCACACGAGTGAGATGACGATCGCGCCCGTGATCGTGCCGACGAGCGGCACGAGCGAGAACAGGAACGCGATGAACGCGAGCAGGATCGGGGCCGGCGCGCCGATGATCGAGAGGTAGATGAGGCTCAGCACGCCGTTGATCGCGCCGAGGCTCACCTGGCCGATCACGTATCGGCCGACCGAGCCGGTGATCTCCTCGGAGACCGCGCGATACCCGCCGCGCGAGCTGGCCGGCACGAACCTCGCCGCGTAGCGCTTCATCGAGTCGAGCGAGGCCAGGAAGTAGAGCGTGAGGATGAGCACGATCGTCGCGCCGGTGAACCCTCCCGCGATTCCCGCGCCGACGGCGAGGATGCCGCCGCCCAGGATGCCGAGGTTCGCGGGATCGGCGAGCCACGCGCCCGCAGCATCGATGCCCTCCTGGATGGCGTGCCCGCTCCCGGTGAGGGAGTTGAGCCAGGCGACGAGATCGCTGTTGCGCACGTTCTCGACGATCGTGTCCCAGTCCTGCACGATGATCGTCGTCTGCTCGACGACGATCGGCACGATCGTCGCGATGAGCCCGACGAACACCCCGATCACGACCACGAACACGAGGAGGATCGCGAGCCAGCGCGGCACGTCGTGGCGCTGCAGCCAGCTGACGACGGGGTCGAGCCCGAGCGCGAGGAAGAGCGCCAGCGCCACGTAGAGGATCACCGTGCCGAGCTGGCCGACGATGGCACCGAGCAGCAGCGCGAGCAGCACGCCCAGCGCGCCGACGAATCCGATGCGGAATGCCCGGATCCTGACCTCGGGACCGCCCGACCCGGCGTTCCCGGTGACCTCGGCCGCCGGCGTCTCCTCCAGTGCGCGGGGGCGGCGTCTCCGTGTCCACATGCGAGTGACGCTACGCCTTCGTCGCCGACGAACGGTGCGCCGCGCCGTGGTGCACGCTCTCGACCGTCGGCGCCCGAGACGCTTCCGGGAATGAATCGTCGACTCCCGTGTTGCCCTCCCTTGCGCAGGTCTCCTCGCTTGTGCAGATCTCCTCGCTTGTGCACGTCTCCTCGCCCCTGCGTTCGACCTCTTTGCGTCGTGACTGTCGACGGCGCGTCCGACCCCCGGTCTCGGTACGCGCTCGCTGCGCTCGCTACTCGACCGCCGAGCGTCACCGTCACCCAAGGCCGGCGGGCCGGATGACCTCACCCTCGAGCGTGCGCACCCATCGCTGCCGCATCGCCCGGAACTCCGCGTGCGTCGTGAACCGATAGCGGTAGGCGCGCGCTCGCACCCACCGCGGCGGCGAGCCGTCGAACGGGTCGATGGCGAGCAGGCGGAGCGTCGCGGCATCCGCTTCGAGCAGCCGCAGCAGGAACACCTCGAACCACGGCTCCCACATGCGCCCGAGCGGCAGGAACCACATCAGCCAGTCGAGCCGCAGGTGGTAGGGCGCCCACTGCCGGGGAATCGCCCGCACGTCGCCCGGCTTGCCCTTGAAGCCGTACTCGCGCCACTCGGCTTCATCGCCGGGCGTCTCGTCGAGGGTGCCCTCGACCACGATCTCGATGCGCCGCTTCGTCACGGTGCCGAACGCGCCGTAGGCGTTCACGAGCATCCACCGGTTGAAGCTCGCGTTCATGAGTTGCCGCCGCGAGAGCAGGTTGCGGATCGGCCAGAAGCTCAGCAGGACGAGCAGAGCGGATGCCGCGAGCACCACGATCGCCCACCAGATGGGCGTCGTGGCGGCATCCGTGCCCAGGTCCGCCGGAATCGCCGGGATCAGCCAGTGCCAGGCCGAATCGGTGATGGCGGATGCCGCGAGCACGACGGTGATCCAGTTGAGCCACGCGAAGTTGCCGGTGACGATGAGCCAGAGCTGGGTGAGGATCACCACCACGGCGGCCGTCGACCCGACGGGCCCCGGCACGAACAGGAGGAACGGCACGACGAGTTGCGCGAAGTGGTTGCCGAGCACCTCGCCACGGTGGAACCACTTCGGCAGCAGGTGCGCCTGCCGGCTCATCGGGTTCGGCATGGGCTGCGTCTCGTGGTGGTACATGAGCGCCGTGAGGTCGCGCCATTCGCGGCCGCCGCGGATCTTGATCATGCCCGCGCCGAACTCGAGCCGGAATACGAGCCACCACACGGCGACGATGATCGTGATGGGCGGCGGCTGGCCGTTCGAGCCGAGGAAGGCCACCGTGAACAGCGCCTCGCAGAGCAGCATCTCCCAGCCGAACCCGTAGAACGTCTGTCCCACGTTCACGATCGAGAGGTAGCCGATCCAGAGCGCTCCGAACACGAGCATCGGCACCCACGGCGGGCCGAGCTGCGGAAGACCCACGACGACGGATGCCGCGAGCACGAGCCCCGCGATCGCGAGCGCCACCAGCCGCCGATCGGTGTAGCCCCAGCGGAACAGGGTCGGTCCGCGCAGTCGAGACGAGCGCCGCAGCAGCTCGGGCACCGGGAGCATCCCGTGCTCGCCGAGGAGCGGCCGGAACTGGTTCAGCGTCGACAGGAAGGCGACGAACGCGAGCACGCCCACCCCGCGCTGCAGCACCTGGCGGGCGATCTCGTAGTCGTGCGCGTCGAACCAGTCGAGCCAGTCCACGTCCTCACGCTACGCCGCGCCGCGTTGGTCGAGTAGCACCCGACGCAGTCGGGCGCGTATCGAGCCCCCCGACCCGACCGCGAAGTTCCTCCCGATGCGTCGTGTGCGCGTCGCCTCATGTGAGGCGCGGCTCACACGAGCGAACGGGACACCGTCTCCGGCGCGTCGAGCGGCACCGGTGGTCGAGTACAACCCGACGAAGTCGGGCGCGTCGAGACCCTCGACTACGACCTGATGCCGAACCGCTCGCGCAGCGCGAGCTTCGCCGCCCACCACCCGTTCATGCCGTGCACGGCCGGCCCGGGCGGGGTCGCGCTCGAGCACAGGTACACGCCCTCGAGCGGCGTGCGCCACGGCGCGGTCGACACGACCGGCCGCTTCACGAGCTGCGCCATCGTGAGCTCACCGGCGTAGATGTCGCCGCCGACGTAGTTCGGGTTGCGGCCGGCGATCTCCGTCGCCGAGCTCGCCGCCGAGGCGAGCACGAGGTCGCGGAACCCCGGCGCGAACCGCTCGACCTCCGCCGCGACGAGCTCGGTCGCGTCGAAGGTCGACCCCGCCGGCACGTGCGTGTACGCCCATAGCACCTGCTTGCCCGCAGGGGCACGGCTGGGGTCGGCGACGCTGGGCTGGGTCACCAGGACGTACGGATGCCGCGGCGCCCCGCCGCCCGAACCCGGCCGGTCTCCGCGGCGCACCGCGTTCTCGGCCGCGGCGATCTCGACCCGCGAGCCGCCGAGGTGCACCGTGGGCGCGAGTGCGACCTCGGGGTTCGTCCACGGCACCGGCCCGTCGAGCGCGAAGTCGACCT
Organism: Agromyces sp. NPDC058484; assembly: GCF_042720415.1. Classification (NCBI taxonomy): domain Bacteria; kingdom Bacillati; phylum Actinomycetota; class Actinomycetes; order Micrococcales; family Microbacteriaceae; genus Agromyces; species Agromyces sp. NPDC058484. Next base: position 57,753 of record NZ_JBHXMP010000022.1, read on the forward strand.
TCGCGACGCCCGACCCGTACCGGTAGCGCCGAAGCGCCCGCGCGTAGCCGGCGGGGAGGTCGGCGGTGAGCAGCAGTTCGGGCGCGGTGTCGAGCAGGACGGCCCGGGAATCGCCGGTGACCTCGTCGAGGCGCGCGACCGGGGCATCCGTCACGATCTCACCGCCGCGCGCGCGGAGCTCGGCGGCAAGCGCGTCAGCGATGGCCTGCGAGCCGCCGCGGGGGAATCCCCAGCCCGCCCCGTGCGCGTGCATCGCGAGGAGCAGCCCTGCGCCCGCCGACGCGAGCGTCGGCATGCCGCCCGCCGCGTGCGCCACGACCCCCGTGAAGAGCGCGGGTGCGACGTCGCCGCGGAACCGCAGGTTCCACGCCGGCGTGCCCTGCTCGAGCGAGCGCAGGCCGAAGCGGAACGCGGCGATCGGGTCGCGCGGCACGCGAAGCAGCTGCGACCCGGTGAACGACACGACGCCCCGCCGGCGGGCGAGCAGCGGCGCGATGAGCCGTCGCCACGCCGGGCCGTCGCCCCCGAGTGCGTCGACCGTGCGGTCGAGGTCACGCCAGGCGATGCCGGCCCGCCCGCCGTCGAGAGGGTGGGCGTACGAGACCTCGGGCACGATCCAGTCGATGCGGTCGAGGAGCCCGAGCCGCCGGAACACGGGGGACGCCAGGGCGGCCGGATGCACCGCCGAGCACACGTCGTGCCGGAACCCCGGCAGGGTGAGCTCTGCGGTGCGCACGCCGCCGCCGATCGTCGACGCACCCTCGAGCACCCGCACCGAGAGCCCGGCACGCGCGGCGATCACCGCGGCAACGAGGCCGTTCGGCCCGCTCCCGACGACGGTGACGTCGATCACGCGATCAGAATCCCGTACCGAGCGTGTTGACGTAGACCCACGGCAACCGATCCATCAGGAGCCGGTGCCGGTTGCCCTCCGCGTCGGGGGCGTCGTCGGGCACCGCGGGGTCGTACTCGCGCCGGAGCAGCTCCGCCTCGTACTCGTCGTCCTCCTGCCAGAGGATGGTCGTGCCGTCGTCGCTGAGCTTCGCGACGTAGGGCTTCACGTCGCCGCTGCGCAGCTCCGCGAGGGCTTCGTCGACGGATGCCGCGCGCGCCAGCCCGTGCAACGTCACCCAGGTCGGCGGCCACAGGGTCATGCTGCCGGCGGCGTGCCGGTCGAGTGCGTCGATCGGGCGGAGCCACTCGACGGCCATCACCTCGTCGGGTGCGGGCCGGATCTCGCCGTCGGGCACGCGCATGGCGAAGAAGGTCGTGCGCAGCTGCTTCGGCGACCCCTTCGGCGGCGTCCAGTGCGAGAACGGCACGAGGTCGTAGCGGTCGAGCTCGAGCCCGATCTCCTCGCGGGTCTCGCGCACCGCGGCCCGGCGGGCGGCGTCTTCGCCGTCGACCGGGCCGCCCGCGGCATCCGCCTCGTCGACGGCACCGCCCGGGAACACCCAGGCGCCGGCGAAGGAGCCGCGGTCGCGGGGGCGTTCGGCGAGGAGCACCTCGAGGCCGCGCTCGCCGTCGCGCAGGAGCACGACGGTCGCGGCCGAGCCGGGAACAACGTCGTTCGTGAGTGATTCAAGGTCGCTGTCCATGGACTCAGATTAGGCCGGTCGCGTCGCTCGCGCACCGGTGCGTTCGTCCCCCGAACGGGCCGCGCCGATACACTTCGGGCATGCAACTGCCCCGACTCCGCGGCATCCATGACGAGGCCGTCTCGCCCCTCGCGACGCTCGTGCGCGCGCCCAACGCCGGACCCATGACGCTCGACGGCACGAACTCCTACGTGCTGCGGGCGCCGGGCAGCGCCGGCGTGGTGGTCGTCGATCCCGGGCCGTCGGATGCCGCGCACCTCGAGCGGCTCGCCGCATTCGGCCCCGTCGAGCTCGTGCTGCTCACGCACCACCACGCTGATCACAGCGAGTCGCTCGCCGAGTTCGCGCGAATGACGGATGCCCCGGTGCGGGCGACCGACCCGGCGTTCTGCGTCGGCGCGCCGCCGCTTACCGGCGGCGAGCGCATCCGTGCCGCGGGCATCGACATCGACGTGCTGGCCACGCCCGGACACACGGCCGATTCCGTCTGCTTCGTGCTGCCCGGCGACGACGCCCACGGGTCGGTGCTCACGGGCGACACCGTCCTCGGACACGGCACGACGATCATCGCCGACCCCGACGGCGCCCTCGGCCCGTACCTCGATTCGCTCGCACGCCTGAAGGCGCTGGGCGAGGGGGCGGGCGGCCCGGTCACGGTGCTGCCCGGACACGGCCCGGTGCTGCGCGACCTCGCGTCGGTGTGCGACGACTACCTCGCCCATCGCGCGGAACGTCTCGACCAGATCCGCGCGGCCCTGCGCGAGCTCGGCACGGATACCGCGAACGCGTCAGTCGAGGAGGTCACCGACCTCGTCTACGCCGACACGGATGCCTCGGTGCGATTCGCGGCCGAGGCATCCGTTCGAGCGCAGCTCGCCTACCTGCGCGGCGCGGCCGACGCCTGACCAGCCGGGCCCGGTCGGCGGCCGGGCCGCCATCCCTTTCGAAGCCGCCACCTGTTCGGCAGTGCAGGAAGAACTCGCGGTTGTGCGGCGTGTCGCCACGCGACACGCCGCAGTACCCGCAGAAGTTCCTGCATTGGCCGGCCAACGGAACCGGCGACCGGATGCCGCGTTACGCGGCGACCGTTAAACCGCCGGTCCAGTCGATCTTCTCCTGCACGGCGAGCGTGAGCTGCAGGAAGCCGACGGCCTCGAGCTCGCGGGCCCGACCCGGGCAGCGCCTTCTACCTGAAATCAGTTGTCGCGTCAACCAATGCGGTAGAATCGGATCATGACGAACGACACGCAGCAGCTCACGACCGAGGAATCCGCCGCCTGGGTGCGCCTGGTCGCGCTCACCGAACTGCTGCCGGTCGCACTCGACGCGCAGCTCCAGCGTGACGATGGCATCACCCACTTCGAGTACGTGGCGCTCCTGTCGCTCGCGGATGCCCCCGACGGCACGATGCGCATGACGGCGCTCGCCGCGCATACGAACGCGACGCTCCCCCGTCTCTCGCACGTCGCCCGACGTCTCGAGGAGCGCGGGCTCATCGAGCGCTTCCCGTGCCCCGAAGACCGCCGCGCCACCAACGCGACGATCACCGGGGCGGGCCTGCGTCTGCTCGTCGACGCCGGCCCCGGGCACATCGACACCGTGCGCGAGACCGTGATCGACGCGCTCACGCCGCAGCAGCTCGAGCAGCTCTACGCCATCGCCGGCGCCGTGCTCGCAAGGCTCGACCCCGACGAGCGGCTCACCGCGACCTCATGCCGGTTCACCGAGGCGCAGCCGACCGCCCTCGCCGGCTGAGCGCGAACCACTAGCGCCCGACCGGCTGATGCACGGCACCATCGTGCTCGGCGTCGCCGGCATGCTCCTGACGATGGGCAGGCCGGATCGCGCGTTCCGGACGCGGCTGAGACCGATGCGGCACGTCTCGAAGCTCGGCTTGAAGATTCCAGAGCAGCACCTTGAGGTCTTCCCGCACGTCGAGGTACTCCGGATCGGAGTATCGGTTGCAGAGCTCCTCGGGGTCTGCCTCGAGGTCGTAGAGCTCCCACTCCGGCGGGTAGCTGTGCGGTGACGCGCCGGGAAGCCCGAGGCCGTCGTTGTAGAAGTAGATCAGCTTGTACCGGTCGGTGCGCACACCGTAGTGCGCGAACGCGTGATGGTTCACGTCGTCGTTCTCGAAGTAGCGGTAGTACATTGCCGGCCGCGTCGGCCGGTCGGGCTGGTCGGTCAACTGCGACCAGAAGCTGATGCCCTGCATTCGGGGGTGCGGTTCGATCCCGGCGCTCTCGAGGATCGTCTGGGCGAAGTCCACGTTGGTGACGATCTGCTTCAGCGGCTCGTGGCGATTCGGGATCCGCGACGGGCAGCTGATCACGAGCGGCATCCGCAGCGATTCGTCGTACATGAAACGCTTGTCGAACCATCCGTGATCGCCGAGGAAGAATCCTTGATCGGAGGTGTACATGGTCAAGGTGTGGTCGAACTCGTTCCGCTCGCGGAGCCAGTCGATCACCCGACCGACATTGTCGTCGACGGAGGCCACGCAGGCGAGGTAATCCTCCATGTAGCGCTGGTACTTCCAGAGCGCGGCCTGCTCGTAATCGAGTTCCTCGGGCGGCGCCTGCTTCAGGTCGGTGAGCGTCAGGTGGTCGGCGATACGCATCGCCGCCCGATGCGCGGCCGACGACCTGGTGCGGTAGTCGTCGTCGAAGGTCGCCGGCACCGGGATGGGATCGGAGTACATGCCCTGGTGCTTCTCGTCGGGCTCCCACGGCCGATGCGGCGCCTTGTGGTGGATGAGCAGGCACCAGGGCTCATCGCCTTCGAGCGACTCGAGCCAGCCGAGCGAGAGGTCGGTGATGACATCCGTGGCGTATCCCTCGACGATCTGAACACCGTCCTCGGTGAGGACCTGCGGATCGAAGTACTCGCCCTGGTCGCGGAGCACCGCCCAGTGGTCGAAGCCCCGCGGATCGTGTCCCGGCCCCTCGCCCATGTGCCACTTCCCGATGATCGCGGTGCGATATCCGGCATCGCGCAGCTGCGAGACGAACGTCGGCTGGGAGGCGTCGATCGGCGTCTCGAGCGTGGTGACCCCGTTGATGTGGCTGTAGGTGCCCGTGAGGATCGACGCGCGGCTCGGCGTGCAGAGCGCATTCGTGCAGAAGCAGTTGTCGACGCGCACTCCCGCGTCGGCGATCTCGTCGATCCGGGGCGTGCGGTTGACGACAGAGCCGTACGCGCCGATGGCGTGCGAGGCGTGGTCGTCGGTGAGGATCAGCAGGATGTTGGGGCGGCGTTCGGTGGAGCTCATGTGTCTCATTCGTCTCGTGCGGAGTGGAGTGGGTGCTGCGAGGTTCCGTGGTGTTCGGGGCGCGTCTGCGGGTCGCGCGGCGGAGCTCGGTGCTCCGCCGCGCGACCGGGACGCGGATGCCGCGTGGGGCGTGCTGCCCCTACTTGCCGGCTGCCACGAACTGCTCGCCGAGGTAGTACGTGTCGGGGTCGGTTGCATCGGTGAGCTTGCCCGCGCTGACGAAGTACTCGTTGAGGCTGGTCAGCCAGGTCGTGACGGTGCCGTCCTCGGTGAGTTCGGTGAGCTCTTCCGACGTCAGGTACTTCGCATTCGCGGCCTCGGCCGCGAGGTCGTCGGCCTTGAGCTTCGTCATCGCCGCGGTGAGCTCGACGGCCTCGTCGAGGTTCTCGGCGCGGAAGTCGATCGCCTCGCGGATCACGGCGATCACGCGTTCGGTCGCCTCCGGGTTCTCCTTCACGAAGGCGGGGCTGGCGACGAAGGCGCTCGGGAAGGCGACCTGGTCGTCGTAGTCCTCGTTCTCCGCGAGGATCTCGAGGTCGGGAACCTGCTCCTGGATGGTGTCGATGAGCGGGTACCAGATGCCTGCGGCATCGACCTGTCCGGCCGAGAACGCCGCGACCACGGTCGCCGGGTCCATGGCGACCTTCTCGACGTCGTCGATCGTCATTCCGGCGTCCTTCAGCGCCATGGTGAGGATCATGTCGCCCGAGGTGCCCTCGGGCACCGCGACCTTCTTGCCCTCGAGGTCTTCGATCGAGGTGATGCCCGGCTGCGCGATCACGCGGTCGGCGTTGCCGAGCGCGTTGATCGAGGCGACCTCGGCCTGTCCCGAGGCGGGCAGCCACATCGCGCCCGGGCCGATGTAGCCGAAGTCGAGGTCATTCGTGCCGAGCGCCTGGATCTGCAGCGGCCCGTTCGTGAAGACCGGGGTCTCGACGTCGATGCCGTGCTTCTCCCAGAGGCCCTGGTCTTCGGCGATCGCGGCGATGCTGGCGCCGTTGAAGTCGGCGATGTAGCCGAATCGCACCTTTGCGAGCTCTTCGGGCTCGGCGGCGCCGGCGCCGGGGGCGGGGTTGCTCGCGCAGCCGGCGAGGGCGAGGGCTGCGAGGGCTGCGGCGGCGGCGGCGGCGCCGCGCCTACGGTGTGCGTTGGTCATGCGATCTTCCTCTTGGGGTCGTGCTGTCAGACGACAGCGGTTTCGGCCGTGCGGCCGGGGGTCTGGTGGTAGACCGCGTTCCAGACGCGGTTGCGCAGTTCGGCGAACTCGGGGCTGAGCCGCATCTCCTCGGTGCGCGGGTAGGGAAGATCGACGTCGACGATGTCGTAGATGCGACCTGGTCGGGCGGCCATGACGACGACGCGATTGGCCAGGTACACGGCCTCGTCGACGTCGTGGGTGATGAACATGACGGTGCGCTTGTCGAGGCTCCACGTGTCGAGCAGTTGTTCCTGCAGCCTGACCCGGGTCAGGGCGTCGAGGGCACCGAACGGCTCATCCATGAGCAGGATCGACGGATTCACCGCATAGGCGCGGGCGATGGCGCAGCGCTGCTTCATGCCGCCCGAGAGCATCTTCGGCAGCGCGTCGGCGAACTGGCTGAGCCCCACCATCTCGATGTAGTGCTCGGCCTTCTCGCGACGCTCCTTCGCGCCCATGCCGGCGGTCTTGAGTCCGAACTCCACGTTCTTGCGCACCGTGAGCCAGGGGAAGAGCGCATACTGCTGGAAGATCACGCCTCGCTCGGGGCCGGGCCCGGTGACGGCGCGGTCGTCGACGAGGGCCTCGCCCGAAGAGGGCATGTCGAGACCCGCGAGGATGTTCATGAGCGTCGACTTGCCGCATCCCGACGGCCCGACGACGGTGACGAACTCGTTGTCGGCGATGTCGAGCGAGACGTCGCCGAGTGCGACGAACTCCTCGCCCTTCAGGTCGAAGGTCTTCGAGACGTGACGCACCGAGATGCGGGCATCGCGCTGGGTTGTTGCGGTCATCGGCGTTCCTGCCATCCCGTGAGCTTCTTCTCGGCGAACAGCAGTGCCCGGTCCATGAGGAGTCCGAGGATGCCGATCGTGATGAGGCCGACGAAGATCGTCGGCAGGTCGTAGTAGAGCTGCGCCTGCTGCATCCGGTAGCCGAGGCCCGCCTGGGCGGCGATCAGCTCCGCCGCGACGAGGGTCGCCCAGGCCGCGCCGAGCCCGACCCGCATGCCGACGAGGATGAACGGCACGGATGCCGGCACGACGACGCGCAGGAAGATTCCGGCGTCCTTGGCGCCGAGCACGCGGGCGGCGTTGATCAGGGTGCGGTCGATGGTCACGACGCCCTGGAACGTCGAGATCACGCACGCGAAGAACGCGGCGAGGAAGATGACGAGGATCTTCGGCTCCTCGCCGATGCCGAGCAGCACGATGGCCAGCGGGATGATCGCGAGCGGCGGGATGGTGCGGAAGAACTGGATCCACGGCTCGAAGAGGCCTCGGGTCCAGGCGTACCAGCCCATGAGGAAACCCACGGGGATGGCGACGAGCGTGCCGAGCGCGAAGCCCACGAGCACGCGGGTCAGGCTCGCGACGAGATCGGAAATCAGGGTGCCGTCGATGAGCAGTTCCCAGCCGCGTACCGCGACCTCGACAGGCGACGGCAACCGCAGCCCGGCCGCCGAGAGCGCCCACCAGAGCAGCACGCCGGCGGCGACGCTGACGAGGTTCAGCGTGAGCATGCGGCGGCGGGCGGTCGCATCCTTCGTGGACGATCGTCGGGAGGATATCTGCCGCTTCGGGGCGGCGTCGGTCAGCGCGACCATGCGCGACCTCCTCGGTTCAAGGGGGACATCAGGTGTTGCTCCTTCGCAATCGGGTGGAAGTGGGTGCGACGTTCGTCGCGGTCTGGTAGCCGGCGAGCAGCGGGGAACTCTGGAGGACGGCGATGATGCCGCCGATCGCACCGCCCTCGTCGCCGAGCTCGGCTCGGCGGATGCGGGGCGAGTACTCGCCGACCGGCAGCAGTTCGTATGCGGTGGTCGCGGCGGCCTGCTCGACGATCACGTCGGACACCTGGGCGACCTCGCCGCCGATGACGATCTCCGACGGATTGAGCGCCACTGCGAGCGAGCCCAGCACCCGGCCGACGGCCTCGCCCGCGTCGCGCAGCACGCTGATGACGATGGGATCGCCCTTGCCTGCCGCATCCGCGAGCTCCTCGAGCGAGGCCAACGGCACACCGGCCGCGGCGCAACGGCGGAGGATCGCCTCGGTCGAGGCGACGGTCTCGAGGCATCCGCGCTTTCCGCAGCGGCAGAGCTCCGCGTGCCCGCCGAGACTGATGTGACCGAACTCTCCGGCGAAGCCCGACGCGCCCGTGACGAGGCGGCCGCCCACGACCAGACCGCCGCCGATGCCGTCGGACAGACGCAGGTAGAGCAGGTGCTCCACTTCGGTCGCGTTGTCCCAGGTCGCCTCGGCGAGACCGGCCAGACGCGTGTTGTTGTCGAGGAGCACGGGGGCGTCGAACCGCTCGCCGAACGCCGTGCGCATGAAGACGGCCCCGGCACGGCGCGCCTCGGCGACGGGCTCGGATGCCGCGTGCGGCACCCGTGGCGAGAACGGCCCGGGGAATCCGATGCCGACGCCGAGCACGCCGTCGAAATGCAGCTCGCGGTCCACGCCCATGCGGTCGATCAGTTCGAACGCCGCGTCGATGCGCTCGCTCCACGATGCCGAGGCATCGTAGGCGACGGCATCGGAGGCGATGAGCTCGTGAGCCGCGTTCGCGACGACGATGCGCACGCGGCGGCGGCCGAAGTCGACGCCGAGATACTGCCCGGCCGCGGGATCGAGGGTGAGCCTCTCCGCGGGCCGGCCACGCCCCACGCGGGGCGCCTCGTCTGCCGACACCGAGATCACACCGCGTTCGAGCAGGTTCGACGTGATCTCGGAGAGGGTGGTGCGTGAGAGGCCGATACGATCGGAGAGCTCGCCACGGGTCATCGCGCCGAACTCGCGCAGCACCTGCAGAACCCGGTCTTCATGGGTTCGTCGGACGAGTGCATGCACTCCACTGGGCAAGGTCACACGGAAACGCTAATTGGGGCGATTTTTTCCGTCAACATCCCGGCGTAATTCGGCGTGAAATCCGACGGGGACGGATGAAATGTGATCGACCGGTCCGCGCGTGCTCGCGGAAAGCGGAAGGGGGGGGGGGGGCGCGCCCCCCCCCCCCCGGGGGTTTTAAAAAAAGACGCGGGCCCCCCCCAAACAACAGGTTAAGAAGGGT
>NZ_JBHXMP010000023.1:0-54973 GCF_042720415.1 Agromyces sp. NPDC058484
CGAGGAACGCGAACACCGACCCGGCCGGCAGCAGATGCCCCGCCCACGACTCGACATCCAGAAGTTGGCGATTCCCAGCATCACGACCCTGCATGCACCAAGTCTTAACCCGCGACCAGACTTCTGCAGCAGGCGCGCCTTAACCCGCTGGATTGTTCAGCGGTCTCCTAGGCGTCGTTGATCGCGAGGAGCAGATGGCCGCTCGAGACGGTGGAGCCGGTCTCGGCGTTCACCAGTCCGATGACGCCGTCTTTGTGGGCGAGGATGGGCTGCTCCATCTTCATGGCCTCGAGCACGAGCACGAGGTCGCCCTTGACGACCTTGTCGCCCTCTGCGACGGCGACCTTCACGATCGTGGCCTGCATCGGCGCCTTCACGGCGTCGCCGGTGGCCGTGTCGACGGAGTGACCGGCGGTGCGACGGCGCGGTGCGGGCCCGGCGTTGGCGGCGCCGGCGGATGCCCCGCCCGCGAGCCGCTTCGGAAGGCTCACCTCGATGCGCCGGCCTGCGACCTCGACCACGACGTCGGTACGTGCGGCCGGACCGGTGGTCTCGGCGATCTCACCCGACCACGGCTCGAGCCGGTTGTCGTACTCGGTCTCGATCCACCGCGTATAGACCGAGAACGGCTCGTCGCCATCGGGCGCGAACGCCGGGTTGTTCACGATGTCGCGGTGGAAGGGCAGCACGGTGGGGAGCCCTGCGATCTCGAACTCGTCGAGCGCGCGGCGGGCGCGCTCGAGGGCGTCGCGTCGGCTCGAACCGGTGACGATGAGCTTCGCGAGCAGCGAGTCGAAGGCCCCCGAGATCTCGTCGCCGCTGGTGACGCCCGAGTCGATGCGCACGCCGGGGCCTCCGGGGAACCGCAGCTGGTGCACCGGCCCGGGAGCGGGCAGGAAGCCCCGGCCAGGGTCCTCGCCGTTGATGCGGAACTCGATGGAGTGCCCGGTGGTGACGGGATCGGGATAGTCGAGCGCGCCGCCCTCGGCGAGGCGGAACTGCTCGCGCACCAGGTCGATGCCGGTGACCTCCTCGGAGACCGGGTGCTCGACCTGGAGGCGGGTGTTCACCTCGAGGAACGAGACGGTGCCGTCCTGGCCGATGAGGAACTCGCACGTGCCGGCGCCGACGTAGCCGACCTCGCGCAGGATCGCCTTCGACGACTCGTAGAGCGCCTCGAGCTGCTGCTCGGTGAGGAAGGGCGCGGGCGCCTCCTCGACGAGCTTCTGGTGGCGGCGCTGCAGCGAGCAGTCGCGGGTCGAGATGACGACGACGTTGCCGTGCGCGTCGGCGAGGCACTGCGTCTCGACGTGGCGGGGCTTGTCGAGGTACTTCTCGACGAAGCACTCGCCGCGCCCGAAGGCGGCGACGGCCTCGCGGGTGGCCGAGTCGAAGAGCTCGGGCACCTCCTCGCGGGTGCGGGCGACCTTGAGGCCGCGTCCGCCGCCGCCGAACGCGGCCTTGATGGCCACGGGCAGGCCGTGCACGTCGACGAATTCGAGCACCTCCGAGGCATCCGCCACCGGGTTGAGGGTGCCGGGCGCGAGCGGGGCGCCGACCTTCTCGGCGACGTGCCTGGCCGAGACCTTGTCGCCGAGGCGCTCGATGGCCTCGGGGGAGGGGCCGATCCAGATGAGCCCGGCATCGATGACGGCGCGCGCGAAGTCGGGGTTCTCGGCGAGGAAGCCGTAGCCGGGGTGCACGGCGTCGGCGCCCGAGCGGCGGGCGACCGAGATCAGCTTGTCGATCACGAGGTAGGTCTCGGCGCTCGTGGAGCCGTCGAGCGCATAGGCCTCGTCGGCCAGCTTGGCGTGCCGGGCGTCGCGGTCCTGGTCGGCGTACACGGCGACCGAGCCGATTCCGGCGTCGCGGGCGGCGCGGATCACGCGTACGGCGATCTCTCCACGGTTGGCGATGAGGACCTTCGTGATGCGCGGCATAGTTCCCAAGCCTATTGGCGCAGCCCGCCGCGCCTTTGGGTTGCATCCACAAAATGAACGGATGTCTCTTGCGGGAGACGACAATCGCGCACGCTTCGATGGGCTCGTTCGCTTCGACGGGCGCAGCGAGCGACCGTTCCCTGAGCTCGTCGAAGGGAGCCGTCGCTTCGACGGGGCTCAGTGAGCGACGCGATTCCACAGCGACGGCCAGTCCACCCCCAGTTCCCGCACGAGATCGCGAAGCGTCGAGAGCGAGAGTCCCACCACCGTCGACGGATCGCCCTCCACGCGCCGGATGAACGGCCCGCCGAGGCTGTCGATCGTGAACGCGCCGGCGACCAGCAAGGGCTCGCCCGTGGCGATGTACGCGTCGATCTCGGGTTCGTCGAGCGCCGCGAACCGCACGGTCGCGACATCCGCTCTCCCGACCGCACCGCGCACCCTGCCGCCGCGATGGTCGATCAGCCAGTGACCCGACCACAGCTCGCCGTGGCCGCCGTTCTGGGCGAGCCAGCGCGTCTTCGCGACGTCGGGCCGATGCGGCTTGCCGTGGATCTCGCCACCGGTCAGGAACGCCGAGTCGCCCCCGAGCACGAGCCCGTCGATCGGCGCGCCGTCGGGCGCGCGGGCGACGACCGCCTCGGCCTTCGCCCGCGCGAGCAGCTGCACCATGTCGGCCGGCGCGAGTGGGCCGGATGCCGCTTCCGTCGCCGTGACGAGTCCCTCCTCGTCGACGCCGGGCGCGATCGCGACCGGTTCGATCCCGGCCGCGCGGAGCGTCTGGAGCCGGGCGGGGGACGTCGAGGCGAGGTACAGGCGCATGCACCCATCCTGCCCCCGGTCCCTGAGCACGTCGAAGGGCCGTCGCGCTGTGGAATGCTCGAAGCATGGCCGAGCCCCGCCGATCCCGCCGATCCCGTCGACCCGCAGGTGCGGACCGCGCGCGCACGCCCCGGCCGCCCGACGTCGACGGACCGGTGATCGAGCTGGAGGTCGAGCGCGTCGCCCACGGCGGCGTCTTCGTCGCCCACCACGAGGGCCGGGTCGTCTTCGTCGCCGACGCCGTCCCGGGGGAGCTGGTCGCCGCGCGCGTCACCGACCGGCACCGCGACCGGTTCTGGCGTGCCGAGACCGTCGAGGTGCTGCGCGCCTCGGCGGATCGCCGTGCGCACGTGTGGGCAGAGGCATCCGTCGACCGGGCGCCCTCGCTGCGGGCGGGCGGCGCCGAATTCGGGCACATCGCCCTCGCGCGCCAGCGCGAGCTCAAGGCCGAAGTGCTCCGCGACGCCCTTGCCCGCATGGGCGGCGTCGACCGCGACATCCGGGTGCTGCCGATCGATCCTGCGCTCGCGCCCGGCGTGTCGACGGAGGACGGCACGGGGTGGCGCACCCGGGTGCGGCTGCAGGTCGCCGGCGACGGCTCGGTCGGGCCGTACGCGGCCCGGAGCCACGCGGTCGTGCCCGTGGCATCCGTGCCGCTCGCGGTGGCCGAGCTCGCCCGGCTCGCACCGCTGGGCGAACGATTCCCCGGTGCGCGCGCAGTCGACCTGGTCGCGCCCAGCGTCGGCGACGCGGCCCTCGTGGTCGTCGGCTGGGAACGCGAGCGGATGCCGCGGGGCGCGCGCCCGACGATCGAGGAGCAGGTCGGCGATCGCAGATTCCGCCTCGACCGCGACGGGTTCTGGCAGGTGCACCGGGGCGCGGCGGCCACGCTCACCCGGGCGGTGCAGGAACTCGTCGACCCCGGGCTCTTCGACCCGCGCGCCGCGAACCTCGACCTCTACGGCGGCGTGGGGCTGCTCGCGGCGGCCGTCGGCGACCGGTTCGGCGACACGCTGCGCATCACGACGGTCGAGGCCGACGCGCGCGCGACCGAGCACGCCGGGGCCAACCTCGCCGACTGGGTCGGTGCGCGGGCGGTGACCGGCCGGGTCGATCGCTTCCTCGGCGAGCTCGCGGCGAGCGCGGGACCCGGCGAGCGCGCACGACTCCGCGATGCCACCGTCGTGCTCGACCCGCCGCGCTCGGGCGCGGGCCGTGCCGTCGTCGAGCGCCTCGTCGAGTTGCGCCCCCGGCAGCTCGTCTACGTGGCCTGCGACCCCGTCGCCCTCGCGCGCGACGTCGGGCTGCTCCGCGAGCGCGGCTACGAGCTCGCCGACCTCGCCGCGTTCGACCTCTTCCCGAACACCCATCACTTCGAGGCCGTGGCCAGGCTGACCGCTATCGTGTGACTGTGGGGGAAGGGGGGCGCGTGGCGCGTTCGAGCCGAGCGGGTGCCGCGGCGACGGTGGCGATCGTCGACGACCACGAGGCGGTGCGGCTCGGGCTGCGCGCCGCGTGCCGTGACGCCGGGTACGACGTGGTCGCCGAGACGGCGAACGTGCCCGAGCTGCTCGCCGCGCTCGGCGGCTCGTCGTGCGACGTCGTCGTGCTCGACCTGTCGCTCGGCGACGGCTCCTCGGTGACCGAGAACGTACGCACCGTGCTCGCGACGGGCAGTGCGGTGCTCGTGCACAGCATCGCCGACCGCGTCGCCGCCGTGCGCGAGGCGCTCGCCGCGGGTGCGGCGGGCGTCATCCCCAAGGCCTCCCCGATGGCGGTCGTGATCGGCGCGATCGCGACGGTCGCGAACGGCGAGGTGCTGAACAACGTCGAGTGGGCGAGCGCGATCGAAGCCGATCGCGACTTCGCGAAGGCGCAACTCGGCCGCCGCGAGCGCGACGTGCTGAACCTGTACGCCTCGGGCCTGCCCCTGAAACTCGTCGCCCTCCAACTCGGCATCGCCCATTCCACGGCTCGGGAGTACCTCGACCGGATCCGCGCGAAGTACGTCGAGGTCGGGCGGCCTGCGCCGACGAAGGTCGACCTCCTCCGGCGTGCGGTCGAGGACGGCATCCTGCCGGGACTCGACGGCGAAGGCGGGGATGCCCGCCGCTGAGTGGCGTGTCGCGCGACTCGCGACGCGCCGCCGAGCCGCCGTCACCAGGGCACAGGTCGAGACCGTCTCGGGGCGCGCGCTCGGGATCTTCGGACTCGTGTTCGGTGCGCAGACGCTTCCCATCGCGCTCATGCAGTCGCCGGCCCTCGTCGGGGGAGCCGGTGCCGCGCTCATGGCGCTGCTCTACGGAGGGCTGGTCGCCCTCGCCGTCGCGAGCCTCGCGAAGGTCGCCGTCCGCGGCGCCGCACTCGCGTTCGCGGTGCTCTACGCGGCGGCGCTCGTCGCCTGGCCCCTCCTCGTCGACGACCCCGCCGCACTCGACGGCGAGGCGCCATGGCTCTACTACCTCTGCACCGTCGCCACGACGGCCGCCGTCGTCGCCGTCCCTGCTCCCGTCGCGACGGGATACACGACCGTCGTGCCCGCGGTGTACGGCGTCATCCGGCTGCTGCCCGCGGGCGGCGCCGCGGTCCCCCTTCTGGCGGTGCTCGACGCGATGTACGCCGTCATCCTCGGAGTCGTCGTGCTCATCATCGTCACGATGCTGCGGCAGGCCGCCGAGTCGGTCGACTCCGCGCAGGAGGCGGCGCTGCAACGCTACGACGTCGCCGCCCGCCAGCACGCGACGGAGAGCGAGCGGGTCAAGGTGGACGCACTCGTGCACGACAGCGTGCTCACGACGCTGCTCTCGGCGGCCGCCGCGGAATCCGCCGATGAGCAGTCCCTCGCCGCGCGCATGGCGCGAGATGCCGTGAAGCGGCTCGACGAGGCGGGGGCGTCCGGACCGAGGGCGCTCGACCGCGTGGGACTCCCAGTGCTCGTGCGGCGACTCCGCGCGGCACTCACGACCTTCTCGGCCCCGGTCACCGTGCGCGTCGTGAACGCCAGCGGCGTGGAGTTGCCCGTCGACGCGATCGACTCCCTCTACTCGGCCGCGGTGCAGGCGATGGTGAACAGCATGCAGCACGCCGACGAGCCGGGCCGCAGCACGCGGCGGGAGCTTCGCATCCGCGGTGTTCGCTCGGGCGGATGCGTCATCGAGGTCGCCGACAACGGGTGCGGGTTCGAGCGCAGCGAGGTGCCGGTCGAGCGACTCGGGCTCAGGGTGTCGATCGAGGAGCGGATGGACAATGCAGGCGGGAGCGCCGAGATCGTCTCGAGCCCGGGGCACGGCACCACCGTCACGGTCGCCTGGCCGGCCGGGGCTGAAGGGGGCGACGCATGATCACCGTGCCCCGCTGGCTCCTCCTCGCGCTGGGCGCCATGTTCTCGGCGTACCACGTCGTGCTCGGCGTGTATTCGCTCGACGTGCCGCGGTCGCCGTGGCCGACGGTCGTCGCGCTGGCGCTCTACTCGATCGCCACGGTCGCGAGTCTCTGGCCGGTTCCACGGTTGCGGATGCCCGGCTGGCTCGCCGCCTTCGACCTCGCGGTGTGCGTCGTGCTTCCACTGCTCGTCACGAGCCAGCTCGATGCGGCGGCCGACAACGGCTACGCCACGTGGTACGTCGCCGCCGTCGGAACCCTCATGACGATCGCCGCCGCGAGGCGCCAGCTCGCCGTGGCCTGGATCGGCGTCGTGGCCCTCGCGGTGCAGACGCTGGTGTGGGCGGGGCCGCTCTCGCTGGGCACGCTCGGCGTCGTCGGCAGCATCGTGTGGGTCGCGATCGCGCACATGCTGACGATCGCGCTCGCGACGGCCGCGCGGGAGACCCGGCGCTACGCGCAGGCGGAGCGCGAGGCGGCGGCGTGGCAGGCCGCTCAGGACGCGCACCTCTTCGAGGGACGCGTTCGCCTCGCACACACGAACCACATCGCCGCCCCGATGCTCCGCCGCATCGCCGATCGCGGCGGCGAGCTCACCATCGCGCAGCGCCAGGAGTGCCGTCAGCTCGAGGCGGCGATCCGCGACGAGATCCGGGGTCGGATGCTCCTGACCGATGTCGTGCGCACCGAGGTGCAGCGCGCCCGCGAGCGGGGCACGATCGTCACGCTGCTCGACGAGGGCGGCATCGACGACCTCGACGAGGCGACGCGCGATCGTGTGCTGTCGCGGCTCGCGGAGGCGGTGGCCGTGTCGAGGGCCGACCGCATCATCGCGCGCACGGCCGCGGAGGGCTCCCCGGTGGCGGTCACCGTGGTGGGCCTGCGCGAGCCCGAGGGCGGGGCCGAGACCGACAGCACCGACGATCTCGAGGTGGAGTTCTGGATGGAGATCCCCCGGACATGAAGGTGGGGGCCGATCCGAGATCGGCCCCCAACCAAGCCCGAGCCACGGCGACAACCCGAATATCGCCCTGACTCGCCCCCAACGGTCACCGGTTACCCGACCGGTGACGATGGCGGCTCCCGATGGAGCCTGCAGGAACAATACTGATGCACGGGCCGGGAGTCGCATAGTCAGCATTTCGGGGGACACGGCGCGTCCCCCACGCGGGAATCAGCGCACCGAGCGCGTCCAGGCCCCCGGCCCCACGGCGATCGATGAGCGCAGCGCGTGACCGCTCTGCACCCAGGGGTCGCGCGCGGGTTCGGAGACGGATGCCGCGCCGGCGTCGTCCTCGAGCGCGGCGAGCACCACGGCGGTGACCGCGGCGGCCTCCTCGTGGGTGACCGAGCGGGTGAGGAAGCGGAGGTCGGCGGCGCGCGCGTCGGAGACGGCGTCCGCGTCGGCGTGGATCGGCGTGTCGCCGGATCGGGTGTCGGTCATGCTGCCCCCTTAGAGCGGGATGTTCCCGTGCTTCTTCGGCGGCAGGCTCGCACGCTTCGTGCGGAGCGTGCGCAGCGCCTTCACGACCGCGACGCGGGTCGCCGCGGGCTCGATGACGCCGTCGAGCTCACCGCGCTCGGCGGCGAGGAACGGCGAGGCCACGTTGTAGGTGTACTCGTTCGCGAGCTTCGTGCGCACGGCCGCGACATCCTCACCCGCCTCCTCGGCACGCTTGATCTCGCCGCGGTAGAGGATGTTCACCGCACCCTGGCCGCCCATCACCGCGATCTCGGCCGTCGGCCACGCGAGGTTGATGTCGGCGCCCAGCTGCTTCGAGCCCATGACGATGTACGCGCCGCCGTACGCCTTCCGGGTGATGACCGTGACGAGCGGCACGGTCGCCTCGGCATATGCGTAGAGGAGCTTGGCGCCGCGTCGGATGACGCCGGTCCACTCCTGGTCGGTGCCGGGGAGGTAGCCGGGCACGTCGACGAGGGTGAGGATCGGGATCCCGAACGCGTCGCAGAACCGCACGAAGCGCGAGGCCTTCTCGCCCGCTGCGATGTTGAGCGTGCCCGCCATCTGGCTGGGCTGGTTGGCGATGATGCCCACCGAGCGCCCCTCGATGCGCGCGAAGCCCACGACGATGTTCGGCGCGAACAGCGGCTGCACCTCGAGGAAGTCGCCGTGGTCGACGACGCCCTCGATGACCGAGTGCATGTCGTACGGCTGGTTCGGCGAGTCGGGGACGACGGTGTTCAGCCGGCGGTCGTCGTCGGTGATCTCGAGCTCGGCGTCGGCGTCGTAGACGGGGGCATCCGTCATGTTGTTGTCGGGCAGGAACGAGACGAGTGTGCGTGCGTAGTCGAGCGCATCGGACTCGTCGCTCGCGAGGTAGTGCGCGACGCCCGAGATCGTGTTGTGCGTGAGCGCGCCGCCGAGCTCTTCCATCCCCACGTCTTCGCCGGTGACGGTCTTGATCACGTCGGGGCCGGTGACGAACATCTGGCTGGTCTTGTCGACCATGATCACGAAGTCGGTGAGCGCGGGCGAGTAGACGGCGCCGCCGGCCGCCGGGCCGCAGACGATCGAGATCTGCGGGATGACCCCGGATGCCGCGGTGTTGCGGCGGAAGATCTCGCCGTACTTGCCGAGCGCGACCACGCCCTCCTGGATGCGTGCGCCGCCCGAGTCGAGGATGCCGATGATCGGCACGCCGATCTTCAGCGCGAGCTCCATGACCTTGATGATCTTCTCGCCGGCGACCTCGCCGAGTGAGCCGCCGAAGATCGTGAAGTCCTGCGAGTACACCGCAACCTGGCGGCCGTGGATCGTGCCGGTGCCGGTGACGACCGCGTCGCCGTAGGGGCGCTTCGCGTCCATGCCGAACGCGTTCGTGCGATGCCGCACGAACTCGTCGAGCTCGACGAACGAGCCCGGGTCGAGCAGCTCGGTGATGCGCTCGCGCGCCGTCATCTTGCCCTTGGCGTGCTGCTTCTCGACGGCCGCCTCACCCGATGCGGTCACCGCCTCGTGATAGCGCAGCTTGAGGTCGGCGAGCTTGCCGGCGGTCGTGGAGAGGTCGGGGCCGCCAGTCGAATCGGTCGCAGTCGCTTCGGTCACGCCGTTCACTCTACCGGCGGGTATTCGGCCGTCTTCGTTGAGGGATTCCCACAAATCCGCCCGTCGACGTGGTGCCTTCCGTGACTGCAACTGGGAAACTGGCTGCATGGATCTTCCGAAGAGCCGCGCGGTCGTGCCGCGCCTCGAGTTCCTCGCCTCGACCGGTTCGACCAACGACGACCTGCGCGCGGCTGCCGGCGGGGCGGATGCCGCGGCCTGGCCGCACGGCTCGGTCATCGTGACCGACGACCAGACGCATGGCCGCGGGCGCATGGGTCGCACCTGGCTCGCGCCCACAGGCAAGACGCTCGCGATCTCGGTGCTGCTGCGCCCCGAGCTCCCGGGCGGTCGTGCGTTCCCGCCCGAGGCGTACGGGTGGCTTCCGCTGATCGCCGGCGCGGCCATGACGGAGGCGGTGCGTCGCGCGGTCGACGCCGCGGCATCCGTTCCCGATGGCGAGGCCGAGGACGACGGCACCGGCGGCGTCGAGGTCGTGCTGAAGTGGCCGAACGACGTGCTCGTCTCCGGCTACAAGATCTGCGGCATCCTCTCGGAACTGCTGCCCCCTTCGACAGGCTCAGGGACCGCGACAGGCTCAGGGACCGCGACAGGCTCAGGGACCGCGACAGGCTCAGGGACCGCGACAGGCTCAGGGACCGCGACAGGCTCAGGGACCGCGGCAGGCTCAGGGACCGCAGCGGGTTCAGGGACGACGGGCGGCGTCGTGATCGGCGCCGGCCTCAATCTCACCCTCGACGAGCACGACCTGCCGACCCTCGCGTCGACCTCCCTCCTGCTCGCCACGGGCGTGCAGCCCGACGCCGACGCCGTGCTCGCCGACTACCTCTCTGGACTCCTGGCGCTCATACGGGCCTTCACGGAACACGGCGCGGATGCCACGGCCAGCGGGATCGCGGGCCGGGTGAGCGACCTGTGCGGCACCCTCGGGTCCGACGTGCAGGTGCAGCTCCCCGGCGATCGGGAGCTCCTCGGCGTCGCCGAGCGCCTCGACGGCGACGGTCGCCTCATCGTGCGCGACGGGAATGGCGAGGCGCAGGCCGTCGCCGCCGGGGACGTCACCCACGTGCGGTGATAATGGGCGTATGAGCCCAGCCGCGAGCCAGGCCGCCGCGCAGCCCGCGACACCCGCCGAGCGGGTCGTCGCCCGAGTGCGGCGCCACGCCCGGATGCTCATCCTTCCGGCCCTGCTCCTCATCGCCGTCGCGGGCGGTGTCGCCTACGGCCTGGCGGTGCTGCCCGAGCCCTGGCAGAGCCTCGCCGTCGCGGGCGTCGCCCTGCTCGTCGTGTTCCTCGGCTCGTTCCTGCCTTTCCTCGCGTGGCTCACGCGCCGGGCGACGATCACGACCCGACGCATCATCCTGCGCAGCGGCGTCTTCACGCGCGTCAGGCAGGAGCTGTTGCACAGCCGCGGCTACGACGTCACCGTGCGCCGCACGTGGTGGCAGGGCGCGTTCGGCTCCGGCGACGTGCGCATCACCACGGGTCACGACCGCCCCGTGGTGCTCCGGGACGTGCCGAGGCCGAGGCTCGTCCAGGCTGCGCTGGAGGAGCTCATGGAGGACACGCGAACCCACGGCGGCGACCCGAGGCGGGTCGAACCGTCGGTGGCCGACGGCGACACCGTCGCCTGGGGCGGGCGCTGACCCGACGAGATCCCGGCGGGTGGCGCGGCATCCGCTCGGAGCGCGTAACGTAGACAGGTGGTCTCGCGCGCCCCCGAGCGCGAGCCGCGCGATGAAGGGTTCCCGTTGGCCGACGAATGCATCCACGGTTTCGACGACGGCCTCTGCGCCATCTGCTTCCCGCCGAAGGAGCCCGAGCCGAGGCCCGCCGCCGCCGCGTCGCGAGCAGCCCGCGCGGGCGGGAGCCGCAGGCCGGCACCTTCACCCAGGGTGGCGGGCGCTGCCGGCGCGCGAACGCTCGTCGACGCCCCGATCGACACGAAGACGCTCCGCATCTACCACGTGACGCATGTCGACAACGTCGGGTCCATCCTCGGTGAGGGTGCGATCCTCGCCGACGCGGCAGGCGCGAAGCCCGCGGTCGACGTGTCCGCGTCCGACGCCCGCGAGTTCCGGCGGTCGGCGAGCGTCGAGGGCACCGATGCCGTCGTCGCCGACTACGTGCCGTTCCTCCTCTCGACCGACGCGCACGTGTGGAACGCCGTGCGCACGGGCACGCCCGACCCGCGCCTCGCCGTGGGGGCGGTGGAGCGCCAGCCCGCCGACCACGTCATCCTCGTGAGCAGCGTCGCCGGCGCCGTCGGCGCGCGCACCGACACCGTCGGCTCGGTCGTCGTCACCGACGCGGATGCCGCGGCCGGCGGTGTCGACGCGGCATCCGCGTGGCCCGACGTGCTCCGCATGCTGCAGCGGCTGCACCGCGAGGACGAGGGGTCGCGACTGCTCTCGGCCGAGTTCCTCGTGCGCGAGTGCCTGCCGCTCGAGCGGGTGCTGCTCATCGCCGTCGGCAACGACCGCGTGCGCGACCGCGTGCGCGCCGCGCTCGACGCCGTGGGCCTCCGCACGCGCGTCGCGGTGTACCCGCCGTGGTTCCAGCCCACGCCCGAGCCGGACGCCGAGTAGGCCGCTACTCGACCGGCTGAGGCGGAGGCTCCTCGAAGAGCGCGCGTTGCGCCTCCTCGACCCGTTCGAGGTTCGACAGGCCGTCGGCGCGGTGGTGCCCGAAGACCCAGTACCGGTACAGCAGGAACCGGAACGCAGTGCCGAGCGCGAGCCCGACGACGTTCGTCGAGATGTTGTCGGCCACCAGGCTGGTGTACCCGAGCAGGTGGTGGCTCACCCAGAGGCAGAGCAGGGCGATCGCCATGCCGCCGAGCGAGACGACAACGTACTCGGCGAACTCGCGCAGGTAGTTGCGCCTGCGGTGCCGGCGGAACGTCCAGTACCGGTTGCCGAGCCAGTTGAAGATGATGGCGACCGACGTGGAGATCGTCTTCGCGCCGATCGCCGACTGCGCCCAGTGGCCGTCGCCGAAGACGCCGAGCCGCAGGAGGTTGAAGAGCGTCACGTCGATGACGAGCCCGATGAGGCCGACGATCCCGAACTTCACCGCGTAGGCGAGGAAGCCGTGCCAGAGCCGGGCGAGGGCGCTGCCGGCTCCGGTGGTCACCGGCACATCCTATGCCGCGAGGCGCGGCCTAGACTGTACGGGGCGTTGCCGCAGGCGGCGCCGACGGATGTCGCGGATGGGAGCACGGGTGCGGGTCGGAGTG
The DNA here is from genome assembly GCF_042720415.1 of Agromyces sp. NPDC058484. Taxonomy (NCBI): domain Bacteria; kingdom Bacillati; phylum Actinomycetota; class Actinomycetes; order Micrococcales; family Microbacteriaceae; genus Agromyces; species Agromyces sp. NPDC058484. The sequence goes on from NZ_JBHXMP010000023.1 coordinate 12,467, forward strand.
ATCGGCGGCGGGCAGCTGGCACGGATGATGATCCCCGCGGCGGTCGAGCTCGGGGTCGACCTCCGCGTGCTCGCCGAGGCCGAGGGCATGTCGGCGGCCCTCGCCGCCGACCGCGTCGGCGACTACACCGACGCCGACACGGTGCTCGCCTTCGCGCGCGAGGTCGACGTGATCACGTTCGACCACGAGCACGTGCCCCAGGACGTGCTGCACGCGCTCGTCGACGCGGGCGTGCCGGTGCATCCGGGGCCCGACGCCCTGCGGTTCGCGCAGGACAAGCTGCTCATGCGCGAGCGCCTCTCGCAGCTCGGCCTGCCGGTGCCCGACTGGGCCCGCGTCGAATCGACCGACGACCTCGACGACTTCATCGCCGACCACGGCGGCGCCGCGGTCGTGAAGACGCCGCGCGGCGGGTACGACGGCAAGGGCGTGCGCGTGGTGCGGTCTGCCGCCGAGGTCGCCGAGTGGTTCGCGACGATCGCCGAGGACGGCCGGGGCGGAGGCCTGCTCGTCGAGGAGCTCGTCGACTTCCGCCGTGAGCTCGCGCAGCTCGTCGCGCGCCGGCCCTCGGGCGAGGTGGCGGCGTGGCCGGTCGTCGAGACGGTGCAGGTCGGCGGCGTCTGCAGCGAGGTCATCGCGCCGGCACCGCGCTCGGCCGGCCGGATCGCGGATGTCGCGGCCGATGTCGCGATCACGATCGCCGAGGGGCTCGGCGTCACGGGTGTGCTCGCCGTCGAGCTGTTCGAGACGACCGACGACCGCGTCCTCGTGAACGAGCTCGCCATGCGACCGCACAACAGCGGCCACTGGTCGATGGACGGCTCGACCACCGGCCAGTTCGAGCAGCACCTCCGCGCCGTGCTCGACCTCCCGCTCGGCGGCACCGGATGCCACGAGAACTGGTCGGTCATGGTGAACGTGCTCGGCGGGCCGGTCGAGGGTGCGCTCACCGACCGCTACGTGGAGGCCCTCGCGGGGCATCCGACCGTGAAGCTGCACAACTACGGCAAGGAGCCGCGGCCGGGGCGCAAGGTGGGCCATGTCACCGCGATCGGCGGCAACCTCGACGACGTCGTGTACGAGGCGCGCGCGGCCGCCGCGGTGTTCCAGGACTGACGCCGGTTCGCTCGCTGAGCTGGTCGAAGCGAGCCCCGTCCGGCGGGGCCTGCGGGCATCTCCCAGCACCCGGCTCTAGGATCGTCGGGTGACTGAGACGAACACCGCTCCGCTCGTCGGCGTCGTGATGGGTTCCGACTCCGACTGGAACGTGATGCGCGAGGCATCCGCTCTGCTCGACGAGTTCGGCGTCCCGCACGAAGTGGAGGTCGTCTCGGCCCACCGCACGCCCGAGAAGATGATCGCCTACGGCAAGGCGGCGGCTGCGCGCGGCCTGAAGGTCATCATCGCCGGGGCCGGGGGCGCGGCGCACCTGCCCGGAATGCTCGCCTCGGTCACGACGCTTCCCGTCGTCGGCGTGCCCGTGCCGCTCTCGCGGCTCGACGGGCTCGACTCGCTGCTCTCGATCGTGCAGATGCCCGCCGGCGTGCCGGTCGCCACCGTCTCGATCGGCGGCGCGAAGAACGCGGGGCTCATCGCGGTGAAGATCCTCGCGACGTCGGATGCCGCGTTGAGCTCCGCGCTCGCCGACTACGCCACATCCCTCGCCGACCTGGTCGAGGAGAAGAACGAACGGCTCAAGTCCAGCCGATGAGTCTCGCCGCAAGCCCCATCCGTTTTCCCGACCTGGCCTCGCGCACGGTCATGACCCGTCGCGCGTGGTGGCTCGTCGCGCTGAACTTCCTCATCCCGGGCTCCGCGCAGGTGCTCGCGGGCGACCGCAAGCTGGGCCGGTTCGGACTCGGTGCGACGCTCGCGCTCTGGCTGCTGGCCGTCTCCGCCCTTGTCATGTGGATCTTCTGGCCGGCGGTGCTCTACACCGTGTTCTCCACCACGATCACGCTCTGGATCGTGGCGGCCGTGCTCGCGTTCTACGCAGTGCTCTGGGTGGTGCTGACCCTCGACACGCTGCGCCTCGTGCGCCTCGTGAAGACGGCGCCCTCGGCGCGCGCCGGGGTGGCGCTGCTCACCGTCGTCGTGATGGCCGTGGTGTCGGGCACCGCCGCCTACGGGGCGTACGTGGCGACCACTGCGAGCGGGTTCCTCTCGTCGGTGTTCATCGCAGGGCCCAGTGAGCCGCCCATCGACGGCAAGTACAACTTCCTCCTCCTCGGCGGCGACGCAGGCCCCGACCGCGACGGGCTCCGGCCAGACAGCATCACGGTCGTGAGCGTCGACGCCGAGACCGGGCAGGCCGTCACGATCGGCCTGCCGCGCAACATGGCCGACGTGCCGTTCGACGAGGGCTCGCCGCTTCAGGAGCTCTACCCCGAGGGCTACGGGTCCATCGACGGCTGCGAGGTCGACGTGTGCATGCTGAACTCGATCTACACCGAGGTCGAGCTCGTGAGCCCCGAGATGTACCCCGCCGCCGTCTCGGAGGGCAGCGAGCCCGGCATCGAGGCCATGCGGGATGCCGCGGAGGCGATCACCGGGCTGCCCATCCAGTACTACGTGCTCATCGACATGCAGGGCTTCCTCGAACTCATCGACGCGCTCGGCGGCGTGACGGTGACGGTGCCCGAAGACGTCCCGATCCACGCAGACGAGACGTTCACCACGGTCGCCGAATGGATCCCCGCCGGCGAGCAGCACCTCGACGGCTATCATGCGCTCTGGTACGCACGCTCCCGCTACGGCACGAGCGACTACGACCGGATGGAACGCCAGCGTCAGATCCAGCAGGCCGTGCTCGCGCAGTTCAATCCCGCGAACGTGCTCTCGAAGTTCCAGGAGATCGCGGCGGCGGGCTCGCAGGTCGTGAAGACCGACATCCCGCAGGGCTCGCTCGGGTACTTCGTCGACCTCGCCTCGAAGACCAAGGCCCTGCCGATCACCGACATCGAGCTCACCCCCGTGAACGACATCGACCCCGAAGAGCCCGACTACGAGTACATCCGGCAGCTCGTGTCGTCGGCCGTGTTCCCGCCCGAGGAGGAGTGACACCGTTCCCTGAGCCTGTCGAAGGGAACGAGCCTGTCGAAGGGAACGAGCCTGTCGAAGGGAACGAGCCTGTCGAAGGGAACGAGCCTGTCGAAGGGAACGAGCCTGTCGAAGGCAACTCGTCCTCGCTTCGACGAGCTCAGCGAACTTCGGCGCACTACAGGTCGGCGTGCAGCTGCCAGACGCGCTCGCCGGCGTCGCGCCAGCTGAACGCCCGGCTGCGATCGCTGCCGACGAGGGAGAGCCGTTCGGCGAGCGAGCGGTCGCTCACGACCGAGGTGATGGCCGCCGCGAGCCGATCCGCGTAGCCGTCGTCGCCCATCACCGGCACGGCGATGCCCGATCCGGCCGAGACCTCGAGGAAGGCCGGGGCATCCGAGTGGATGACGGGCGTTCCGAGGCTGAAGGCCTCGATCAGCGCGGTGCCCGCCCCCTCGTCATGGCTCGGCGCCACGAAGGCGAGCGCGCGCGAGATCACGATGGCCAGGTCGGGTGCGTCGAGGTCGTCGAGGTGGCGGATGCGCGAGGCATCCACCCCGCTCTCATCGGCGACCGTGGCCACGTGCTGGTCGCCCCACTTCTCGGGCCCGAGGATCACGACGGGCAACTCGGGCACCCCGCGCCGACCGAGCGCGGTGAAGACGTCGACGAGACCCTTGCGCGGCTCGAGCGTGCCGGGGACGACGATGTACTCGCGGGGAAGGCCGAGCCGGGCGGCCCGCTCGTCGGCGTCCGCGCCGACGACCAGACCCGACCGAGGTGCGGTGCCGATGACGCGGACGCGATCGCCGAGGTCGGCGACCTGCGCGAGCCGCTCGGCGAGGGCGTGAGTGGGCACCACCACGGCGTCGGCGTGCCGGCGTGCGCGCTTCATCATGCCCTTCTGCCAGGCGACGGAGGCCGCGGTGAGCGCCTCGGGGTGCGTCCACGCGAGCAGGTCGTGCACCGTCACGACCACCTGGTCGCCACCGCCGCGCGGGTGCTTTCGCAGTGGGGCGAACAGGCTCGTGCCGTGGATCATGCCCCCGCCGGGCGATGTGGTGACGCCGAGCTGCCACGCGGCGGCGAGTTCACGGCGGGCGAGCGAGGTCTTGTAGAGACCCGACAAGCCGGGAACCTCCGAGAGCACCCGGTCGTAGTCGTCGGGAAGCGACGACGAGACGATCGCCTCGACATCGCAGTTCGCCGGCGAGGCGGCGACGATGGCGCGTCCGAGGTCGCGGGTGTACTGGCCGAGGGCGCCCGGCACCGGTGCGACGATCTGATCGAGGATGACGCGAAGGGTCGTCGTCACACTGCTTCCTTTCGCGCTCGGACCTGTGTGTGGGATGCCCCGCCCACCCTAGCCGGGTTCATCCGCGTGAGACCGGCGAGCGGGACGGCTGGGGACAACTCACAGGCGTGCGCGAAGCGGACGTGCGACTCCGCTAGAATCCGACGAGAAGACCTGCCGCCGGCCGGTGACATCGTTGGGGGAATCGTGGACCAGCCGGCACAGACGATCCCCTTCTCGCGCCCGTTCCTCGCACCCGAGTCGCTGGAACGGCTCGCGGCGGTGCTCGGCTCCGATCACGCGCACGGCGACGGCCCCTTCACGCGCGCGGCGAGCGAACGACTGCGGGGCATCCTCGGCGGCGGCTCGGTGCTCCTCACGACGTCGGGCACCCACGCGCTCGAGATGGCGAGTCGGCTGCTCGACCTCGAGCCGGGCGACGAGGTCGTGCTTCCGAGCTTCACGTTCTCGTCGGCGGCGACGGCCGTCGCCATGACCGGGGCGCGCATCGTGTTCGTCGACATCGACCCGGCAACCGGCAACATCGACCCCGAGCAGGTGGCCGAAGCCGTCACCGAGCGCACGCGGGCGATCTCGGTGATGCACTACGGGGGGACCCCCGTCGACCTGGCCGCCATCGCGGCCATCACCGCCGATCACGACCTCGCCGTGATCGAGGACAACGCGCACGGGCTCGGCGTGCGAACCGACCTCGGGGTGCTCGGCCGCATCGGCGACCTCGGCGTGCAGAGCTTCCACGACACGAAGAACGTGCACGCCGGTGAGGGCGGCGCGCTGGTCATCAACGACGAACGTCATCTCCATCGTGCCGAGATCATGCGGGAGAAGGGCACCAACCGGTCGCAGTTCCTGCGGGGCGCGGTCGACAAGTACAGCTGGGTCGACTGGGGCTCGAGCTACCTGCCGAGCGAGCTGAACGCGGCCGTGCTCGACGCCCAGCTCGCGGTGTTCGACGACATCCAGGCGTCACGGCACCACGTCTGGGACCGGTACGCGACCGAGCTCGCCGAGTGGGCGCACGCGGCCGGCGTGACGCTGATGGATCCACCCCGGGGCATCCACGCCGCCCATCTCTTCTTTCTGCTGCTGCCGGCCTGGCGCGACCAGGCCGACCTCATCGACTTCCTGCGCTCGCGCGGCATCGTCGCCGCGTTCCACTACGTGCCGCTCGATTCGAGCGCTGCCGGCCGACGGTACGGGCGGGTTCTGCGCCCGCTGGTGCGCAGTGAGGACTTCTCACGGCGACTTGTGCGGCTGCCGCTCTGGAGCGGCATGACCGACGCGCAGATCGATCGCGTGATCGAAACGGTGCGCGAGTGGCGACCGACGACGGAGGATGCGTGACCGGAAGACTCTCGACTGCGGTGCAGAGCCTGCGCCACGGCGGCATCCGCTCGACCGCATGGCGGGGGGCGAAATGGCTCGCCGGCCGCGTGAACCCGTTCCGGGTCGCGCCGCTCGCGAGCGTGTATGCCGACGATCTCGTCGCGGTCGACTGGTCGCAGCCGCACGCGTTCAACGCGCACGAGGTCCCGCGCCCGGCATCCGGCTACCGGGTGGCGTGGCTGATCTCTCCGCCGGGGCGCACGAGCGGCGGGCATCAGAATGCGTTCCGGTTCATGAGTTTTCTCGAACGGGCCGGCAACCCCACGACCGTGTTCCTCTACTCGCCGGCGAAGAACCCGGTCGTCAGCATCGACGGCGTCAAGGCCATGATGGCCGAGTCGAGCGCGTACCCCGAGATCCGGGGCGACTTCCGGATCTATGACCCGGAGGCGGGACTGCCGGGAGAGTTCGACGCGATCGTCGCGTGCGATTGGGAGACCACGTACGCCTCGCACCGCCATGGCGGCAGCGCGAAGCGGTTCTACTTCACGCAGGACTTCGAGCCCGCGTTCTTCGCGTGGGGCAGCGACTACGCGGCCGCGGAGAACAGCTACCGGCTCGGCTTCCACGGATTCTCGGCGGGGCGCTGGCTGGCCGAGAAGCTCACCGCCGACTACGGCATGTCGGCCGATCACTACGACTACGCGGTCGACACCTCGCGTTACCACCATCTGAACACGTCGCCGCGAAACGAAGTGCTCTTCTATGCGCGTCCGCCGACGCCGCGCCGTGCCACCGAGTTCGGGCTCCTCGCGCTGCGTGAGCTGCATCGCCGGCGACCGGATGTCACGATCAACCTCGTGGGCTGGGACATGTCGGGCTACGACGTGCCGTTCCCGTACGTCAACCACTCGGCCGTCGACATCGCCGAGCTCAACGCGATCTACAACCGCTGCGCGGCCGGACTCATCCTCTCGCTCACGAACATGTCGCTGCTTCCGATCGAGGTGATGGGCGCCGGCGTCGTGCCGATCGTGAACGACGCGCCGAACACGAGAGGCGTGCTCGACAGCCCGCACATCGAGTTCGCCCCGATGGCCCCGCGGGCGCTCGCCGACCGTATGATCGCGGTGCTCGACCGCCCCGACCAGGCCGGCCACGCGGCGATGATCGCGAGGTCGGTCGCCGAGACCGACTGGTCGGACCCGGGAGCGGAGTTCGTGGCGTCCTTCGATCGGGCGATGCAGTCGGCGCTGTGAGCGGGCGCGTGGTCGAGCCCGAACCGGATGGCGCGGCATCCGTCGCCGTCACCGTCGTGATCCCCACGTTCAACGGCGAGCGCTACCTCGCCGAGGTGCTCGACGCGATCGCCGACCAGGCCTACCCGGGCACGGTCGAGACGCTCGTGATCGATTCGGGATCGACGGATGCCACGCTCGAGATCGTGCGGTCACGGCCCGGGGTGCGCCTCCACGAGATCCCGAACGCGGAGTTCGGTCACGGCCGCACCCGCAACCTCGGGGCGCGGCTCGCACGCGGACGCATCGTCGCCTTCCTCACCCAGGACGCGACGCCCGCGACATCCGACTGGCTCGCGAGGCTCACCGAGCCGCTCGACGAACCCGGCGTCGAGGCGGTGTTCGGGCGGCAGCTCCCGCGGCCGCACGCGTTCCCGCTGCAGAAGTACGACATCGCCGACGTGTTCGCCGCGCAGGGGCCCGCCGATCGCCCCACCATCGTCGCCGCCGCCGACGGCCGCTCGGGAGCCGAGCTCGACGCGGCGGCGTTCTACTCCGATGTGAACTCCGCGGCGCGGCGCTCCTTCCTCGTCGACGTGATCCCGCTTCGGGATCTCACGTACTCGGAGGACCTCGCGTTCGCGCGCGACGTGCTCGAGGCCGGCTACCGCAAGGCGTACGCGCCCGGCGGCGCCGTGTGGCACTCGAACGACATGGGCGTGCGCGAGTACGCCGCGCGGATGTTCGACGAGACGCTCGGCCTGCGCCGCGTCGGGCACGCGCCTCCGCGGTACTCGTTCGCCGGGGCGATGCTCCGCGCCGTGAAGGGGGCGCTCGCCGACTCCGCACGGATCCTCCGCGACCCCGACTTCGGCGTGGGCGAGCGGCTGCGGTGGCTCGGCGTCAACCCGGCGTACCACGTGGCGCGGTGGCGCGGACTCTTCCACGGCGGGCGTGTCGACCTCGACGATGAGACGGCCATCGCGCGCCGTTCGTGGGAGCGGCGCAAGCAGCACGCCGTCAGGTGATGGCGCGCCTGAGCCAATCGGGGATCATGCCCCGCCGGCGGACGAGCCCGTGCACCGTTCCCGTCGTGATGGCGAGCACCTGCGCGACACGCTGCGGCCCGCTCACCATCGAGACGATCATGCCGCTCATCTCGCGCTTGAGCACCGTGAGCACCCAGCGGGGTCGCTTGCGCACGTTTCGCAGCATCAGGTCGATGTTGTTGCGCGCGATGTAGTAGCGGCGGAACGGCGAATGGTACTGGTACGTGGCGACGCGCCCGCTCGGGTGTCGCAGCGGCACCCCGACCGGGCGCAGTTCGGCGCGCCGGCCGATCGAATGGCGGATGTCGGTGCCCTTCGCCACGGCGATCCGGAACCCGTGGTCGCGCACGCGCAGGCAGTACTCGGTGTCGACGCAGTCGATGACGAGCCGCTCGTCGAAGAGCCCCGCGGTCTCGAGGCATTCGCGGCTGATGACGAAGCCCGTCTGGATGGCCTCGGGCACGAGGCCGAAGCCCTCGGGCGACGTCCACGTGGGCAGGGACGGAGCGCCGTTGACGGCGTCGACGCAGACCACCCCGACGCGGGTCACCGGATTCGCGCCGGCGAACACGTCGAGGGCGGTCTGCACGTAGTCGGGCGGGAGATCGGTGTCCTGGTCGACGTTGAGCACGAAGTCGGCGCCATCGGCGAGCGCCGCCCGCACACCGGTGTTCAGGGCCGTGGCGATGCCGGAGTTGCGTTCGAGGCGCAGCACGGCGATGCCCTCGGCGGCGAGCTCCTCGAAGAGCGCGTCCGCGGCGGGGCCGGTGCCGTCATCGACGGCGATCAGGGCATCGACCTGCCGGCCCAGGGTCAGGAGCCGCGGCACGACCTCGCTGCTCGGCCGATACATCGGCACCACGGCGATCACATGGGCCACGAGGTCGCTCCTTCCACTGCGGGGTCCGAACGATGACGGATGCCGCGGACATTAGAGTAGTTCACGGTCGTGAGACGAGAGGAACCGATCAGGTGAGGCACGCGGTCGCTGCGGTCGGTTGGAGTTCGAGCACAGAGCACGTGCTGTCCGATGTCGAGCGAGACCGTGAGCGGCACCTGCACGACATCGACGCCGAGGTCGGCGAGATCGTCTCCCGTGACAGCGGCGGCGAGGTCCCGTCGCCCCGAACGAGGCCGTTCTTCGTTCGGTATCCGCTCGGCGCGATGCGCCGGGTGGCCGCGTCACCCCTCGGTCCGTTCGCGCGCAAGGTGATGCGACGAATCGAACGGGAGCGCTGGCGTGTCGGCCATCGGCTCGCGCGACCCCGCTCGACCGATCGAGAGCTCCTCGGGATCGAGGTGGCGGCGCTGCCCGCCGACGCCGTCGCGGGCAACGCACTGCTGGAGTCCGCGCGAACCTCGCACATTGCGCTCCTGCGCCCCGGATCCGAACTGACAGGCTCGGGGCTTCGGGCCATCCGGCGGGCGCTCGACCAGGAGCCCGGCATCGAGCTCCTGTTCGGCGACAGCCGGCTGCCACATGGCGTGCGATACCGCGCTCCCGCGTTCTCGCCGATCCGCCTGCGCGAGGAGGACACCCTCGGGCCGGTCGTGGTGGTGGCCGTCGATGCGCTGCGCGCGCGCGGCGGATTCCGGCCGCACGCCGACGACGCCCACGCCCTCGACATCGCCCTCCGAGCGACGCCCTCGGCCGTGCGCCGGCTGCGTGAGGTGATCGGCGTCGGCCGGCCGATCGAACGGCCGATCGGCGCGGAGGCCGAGGCGGCCGCCGCGGTGGTGCGGGCGCATCTCGAGGAGCTCGGCATCGCGGCGACGGTCACGACCGACGCCGGCTACCGGTGGGTCGAATACCCCGTCGTCGGCGAGCCGCTCGTCTCGATCCTCATCCCGACGCGGGGGAGTTCCGGCGAGGTCGCCGGCACGAATCGCACGTTCGTGGTCGAGGCGGTCCGGGACATCCGGGACCGAACCACCTGGCGCAACGTCGAGATCGTCGTGGTCGCCGACGACGCGACGCCTCAGAGCGTGATCGACGAGCTCGTCGAGGTCGCTGGTGATCGCCTGGTGCTCGTGCGCTGGAGCGAGTCGTTCAACTTCAGCGCGAAGATGAACCGGGGTGCCGCGGTGGCGCGAGGCGACTACCTGCTCATGCTGAACGACGACGTGGACGTGGTCACTCCCGACTGGATCGAGCGGATGCTCGGGCTCGCGCAGCAGCACGGCATCGGCATGGTCGGGGCAATGCTGTACTTCGAGGACGGCGCCGTGCAGCACCTCGGTCACCTCTACCAGGGCGGCGGCGCGGGCCACGTCGCCTTCGGCGTCACGCCGGGCGCTCTGGCCCCGATCGCCGCGCTTGCGGTCACCCGGGAGGTGTCGGGCGTCACCGCGGCGTGCGCGCTGCTTCCGGCCGATGTGGTGGAGGAGGTGGGCGGGTTCTCGCCGCTCTTCCCGGGCAACTACAACGACGTCGACCTCAGCCTGAAGGTGCGGTCTTCGGGGCGCACGATCGTCTGCACCGGCGCCGCCCGGCTCTACCACTTCGAGTCGCGCACGAGGGAGGCGACGGTGCTGCCGTCGGAGTTCGCTGCGCTCGCACGCCGCTGGAAGTCGATGATCCAGCACGACGAGTACTCGCGCGAGCTCGAACGCTGAGGCTGAGGATCTCGTCGCACCGCAACCGCCACTGACGAACGCGCTCCCATAAGCACGCGGGTCTGGGAGTTGGGCGCAGCCGGAGCAAGTTCCCCCGGATCACGATGCACCGGCGTTGCGGATGCCATAGGATTCCACGTGGGTCGCGCTCACGCGATCGACTCGCCCAACGAGAAAGTGGTGACGTGACCCGACGTTCGCCTTGGCAAGCTCTCGCCATCGTGCTTGTCAGCCTTGCCATGCTCCCTGTCGTCGGCGCCGCTCCGGCGTATGCCGAATCGACAGCCCATGACCCCATCGAATCACCCCTGCCCATGACGGCCGGTAGCAGCGAGCTCCCAGCGCCGAGCGAGCTTGAAGAACCGAACACAAGTCCAGAAGACACCGGCTCCAACGTGCAATCGGCGCCGACGCTGCCGCCGGTGTTCTGGCCGACGCATGGAGCGGAGAACGGGCTCATCCACCTGACCGGTGCGCTGTTCGTAGAGGCACCAGATGGGACCGTACGAACCGGATCGAGTGAGGTTCGGCTCATGGCGGCGGACACACCGGGCGTGCGTATCGCGACCGCTCATGGCAGCACGTTCGCGTTCTACGATCTTCCGCTCGGGCGCGAGTACTACCTTGAGATCGGATACGGAGAACAGCCGGTCTATGCGGCAGACCCGCCGACGCCCTACCGGATCGGTGCCCGGCTTTTCGCGGCGACCAGTTATGAGGTTCCGATCATCCTGCCCAGCCTGGCGACTGTGTCCGGCACGATCGGCCCTGCCGCCCCGAGTCAGCAGCGATACCTCACGGTTTCGGCGCTGCGGTACAACGAGGATCGGGGACGTTTCGAATACCTCCAATCAAAGGGCACGTATGCAGGTGGCTACGCATTCGAGGGACTCTTTCCAGGGCGGTACGTCTTCCGAGGCTCGCACGGCTCGTCGCCGAGAACGCTGAGCGATGAGTACTATCCCGATGGGGATCACTTCGAGGATGCGTCGCCCATCGACATCTTCGCTGGAGATGAATTGACCGACGTCGACTTCATGCTCCCCGAGGCGGAATGGACGATCACCCGGATCGCCGGCGATGATCGGTATGAGACGTCCGTCGAAATCTCCCGGACCACGTTCGCGCCGGGCGTCCCTGTCCTCTACCTCGCGAGCGGTGCGAATTGGCCGGACGCGCTGAGCGCCGGTCCGGCGGCTTCGGTGCAGGGAGGCGCGCTTCTCCTTACGGCTCCAGGTGCGCTTCCTGATGTGACCCGCGAAGAGATCGATCGGCTGTCCCCCGCGCGAGTCGTGATCGTCGGCTCACCGGCCTCGGTGAGTGAAGCAGTCTTCGATGACGTACGGGCGTTGGTGCCTGACGTCGTCAGGATCGGCGGCGTCGATCGCTTCGAGACCTCGCGGATGCTCGCCGAGCATGCGTTCGGCGACGGGCCATACGAGACGGTGTTCCTGGCGACCGGAGCAAACTTCCCCGACGCGTTGTCGGCCGGTCCGATCGCCGGTCGCCTTGGTGTGCCAGTACTCCTGGTGAACGGATCCGCCGATGCGATCGATGCGGCGACCCGTGCCACCTTGACGTCCCTCGCTGCTCAGGAGGCGGCAGTTCTCGGGTCCACGGCGTCGATCTCCTCCGGAATCGAGCAGGACCTGGCAGTCGACCTCGCCGAATCGGTTCGTCGCTTCGCCGGCACCGATCGCTACCACACCAACTCCTGGCTGAACAATGTGTATGAGCCTTCGCCGCACCGGGCGCTCTCATACTTCGCAAACGGAACCGGCTTTGCGGATGCCCTCGCGGGGGCGACCGCTGCGGCGGCCAACGCCGCCCCGATCTACCTCACTCCGCAGAACTGCGTCACCCGTGGGACGCTCTGGACACTCGACGTCAAGGAGTGGGACCGCGTGGTGCTTCTCGGTGGCGAACCTTCGCTCAGCCCGGCCGTAGCGCGGCTGGAGGCCTGCGAATGGTGAGCCTGTCTCGCTTCATCAACGGCGGACGTCGCAGGAACCGGGGAGCGCGTTCGGTGGGTCGGAGCGTGGCAGCCATATGCATTGGCATCATCCTGTCGATGCTCGGCGGCGGCAACGCGCTTGCTGCCACCGCTGGGGATGCCGCGACTGAAGATGCTGCGACCATGACGTTGACCGGCTCGGTCGTCGGTCTCGCTGTCGACGGATCCGAGTTGCCATCCTCCTCTGCGACCTCGACCGAAGTCGAACTTCACGGCATCGACGACGATCTGTACGAGACGGTGAGATCGTCGCCGTTCACCTTCAACGGTCTCACACCCGGCAACCGGTATACCGTCCATGCAGCGCCCATCGGGCCTTATCCAGGCACCTATGCCGGTGATACGCCGCACCGGAGCAACGCGCAGGTGTTCACCGCGACGACGAACGACATTCGTATTCGGATGCCGATCGGCGCGGTTGCATCCGGCACCACTGCGTACGCCCCAGGATGGACCGAGCCGCCGCAGATCTCCGTCTATGCGTACCGGCTCAACGAACGCACCCAGCGCTACGAGTGGCTGCGTGCCGCTCGCGATTCATCCGGACACTTCTCCCTCACCCTCTACCCGGGCACGTACATGTTCCGAGCCCGGGGAGGCTGGTCCCTCGCGAGCGGCGTATTCCATGGCGATCAGTTCTGGAATGGCTCTGACGGGCTCGCGGGTGCCGACGTCGCGACGCTTGATTCGGGCGAAGCGCTCAGCGCGATGAAGTTCAACGTGCCGCGCTTCAGTTTCACGACGGACCGACTTGCCGGCGGCGATCGCTACGAGACATCGGTCCTGACGACGCGCACAACGTTCGTTCCCGGCCTACCCGTGGTCTATGTCGCGAGTGGAACGAACTGGCCAGATGCACTCAGCGCGGGGCCGGCCGCAGCGAAGCGCGGCGGCGCGCTGCTTCTCACCCACCCTGCCTCGCTCCCCGAGCTCGTTCGCGACGAGATCGTGCGGCTGCAGCCAGAGGAGATTGTCGTCGTCGGCAGTCCCGCGTCCGTCAGCGACAACGTGGTGTCACAGCTCGAGTCGATCGCGCCGTCCGTGCGTCGCATCGGCGGAGCTGACCGCTATGAGACCTCACGAATGCTTGTGGCCGACGCCTTCGGCACCGGCCCGCACGAGAAGGTCATGCTCGCAACCGGCACGTCGTTCCCTGATGCGCTCACGGCCTCGCCGGCCGCCGGTGCTCGTGGATTTCCGCTTCTTCTGGTCTATGGTGCCGCCGAGGTGCTTGACGCCCCGACCCGTGCCGCAGTGGCAGCACTCGAGCCTCGCTACGCACACATCGTCGGGGGGCCTCCCTCAGTGTCCAGCGGAATCGAGTCGGAGCTGGCAGCATCGGGACTCGTCGAGCAAACGGCCCGCACTGCGGGCGCGGACCGGTACGAGACGAGCATCATGATGTCTTCGCTTGGGAATTCAGGGACGGACCTCCGCACCAGGGCGTACCTCGCGACCGGGGTCGGTTTCGCGGACGCACTCGGGGGAGCCACCGCGGCCGCAGCGAAGTCGGCGCCCATCATCCTCACTCCGCCGACCTGCGTGCGTGATGGAGCGCTGCGCGAGCTCCGAGATCGCGGCATGGACGAGATCGTGCTGCTCGGTGGAGAATCGACGTTGAGTCGAGACGTCCAGAACCTGACTGCCTGCTAGCTTTGCCGGTCTTGATGTCGCAGTAGCCCATCAGCCGCGACGGACCTGAGCCCGGTCACGGCCATCACGCGCCGCTCATGGCAGCGCGAACACGCCGTCTCGTGCCGCCTGCGCCAGCGCCTCGCGCCAGTCGCGCATGGGGGCGAGGCCGGCGGCGGTCCACGCGTCGTGCCCGAGCACCGAGTACGACGGGCGGGGCGCCGGCCGCACGAAGGCCGAACTGTCGGTGGGCGTGATGCGGTTCGGGTCGAGTCCCGCCTCCTCGAGCACCGCGCGCGCGAACTCGAACCAGCTCGCCTCGCCTGAGTTGGTGCCGTGGTACACGCCGGCCGGGGCATCCGCATCGAGCATCGTCACGATCTGCGCGGCGAGGTCGGCGGTCCAGGTCGGCTGGCCCACCTGGTCGTCGACGACCGACCACGTGTCCTTCGTCTCGGCGAGCTTCAGCATGGTCTTGGCGAAGTTCGGGCCGTGGGCTCCGTACAGCCACGCGGTGCGCACGATGAACGTCGCGTCGGGGTTCTGCTCGACGGCGAGGCGCTCGCCCGCGGCCTTCGTGCGGCCGTAGGCGTTGATCGGATCGAGTGGGCGGCCTTCCTCGTACGGCGTCGTGGCGTTCCCGTCGAACACGTAGTCGGTCGAGATCGTCACGAGTCGCGCACCGTGCCGGGCACTCGCCGCAGCGAGGTTCGCGGGCCCGGTGGCATTGACCCCGTAGGCCTCATCTTCATGCGTTTCGGCGTCGTCGACCTTCGTGTAGGCCGCGCAGTTGATCACGACATCGTGGCCGTCGACCGCCGCGGCGACGGCTGCGGCATCCGTCACATCGAGGTCGGCACGGCGGAGCGACGTGACCTCGCGGCCCTCGAGCGCGGTCTGCAGGTCGCGCCCGAGCATTCCGGATGCCCCGGTGACGAGGTAGCGCACGGTCACTGTCCCTGCGCCTTGTAACGGGCCTCGGTGGCGTCCTTCTGCGGCGCCCACCAGGCCTCGTTGTCGCGGTACCACTCGATCGTGTCGGCGAGGCCGGCCTCGAAGTCGGAGAACTCCGGCTCCCAGCCGAGCTCGGTGCGCAGGCGCGTGGAGTCGATCGCATAACGCAGGTCGTGGCCGGGCCGGTCGACGACGTGGTCGTAGGCGTCGGCGGACTGCCCGAGCGTCGTGAGGATCAGCTCGACGACGTCCTTGTTGTTCTTCTCACCGTCGGCGCCGATGAGGTACGTCTCGCCGATCTCGCCCTTCTCGAGGATCGTGAGCACGGCGGAGGAGTGGTCGTTCGCGTGGATCCAGTCGCGCACGTTCTCGCCCTTGCCGTAGAGCTTCGGACGCTCGCCGCGGAGGACGTTCGTGATCTGCCGCGGGATGAACTTCTCGACGTGCTGGTACGGGCCGTAGTTGTTCGAGCAGTTCGAGATCGTCGCCTTCACGCCGAACGAACGCACCCACGCGCGCACGAGCAGGTCGCTGCCCGCCTTCGTCGACGAGTACGGGCTCGAGGGGTTGTACGGCGTCTGCTCGGTGAACCTCGCCGGGTCGTCGAGCTCGAGGTCGCCGTACACCTCGTCGGTGGAGATGTGGTGGAAGCGCAGGTCGTGCCTGCGCGCCGCCTCGAGCAGCGTGTACGTGCCGATGATGTTCGTCTCGAGGAAGGGGCGCGGGTCGTCGAGCGAGTTGTCGTTGTGGCTCTCGGCCGCGTAGTGCACGACCGCGTCGTGCTCGCCGAAGAGCTCGTCGACGAGCGCGGCATCCGCGATATCGCCCTTCACGAACCGGAACCGGTCGGCGGGGAGCCCCTCGAGCGAAGCGAGGTTGCCCGCGTAGGTGAGCTTGTCGAGCACGGTGACCGTGTGGTCGGTGTTCGCGAGCACGTAGTGGACGAAGTTCGAGCCGATGAAGCCGGCGCCGCCGGTCACGAGGAGGTTTGACACCCCGACATCCTACCCAGCGGTGTCTGGGAGGACTCCGGCCCTCGAAGTCGCCGGAGCGGCCCTTGGTAGGCTGGGTGGATTCCAACGGGCTGGATCGCGGCCCGCGACCCCCCAAACGGAGCCCACGTGCCCACAGGCCTGCGCACTCTCATCGACACGATGCGGGGGATCGTTCTCGGCGACGGCGCGAGTGCGCGCTCCCGCCGGATGGCCCTCCTGAACCGCGTCACCCGCACGCCCGTCACGGGCGACGGCCCGGTCGTGAGCCTCACGACCCACGGTGATCGCGTGCGGCGCGTGCACATGACGATCGAGACGATCGCCCGGGGCGCGGTCAGGCCGGCCGAGCTCGTGCTCTGGCTGGACGACCCGGCCGTGGTCGCGCGGCCGCCTCGCACGCTCCGGCGCCTGCAGCGACGCGGACTGCAGGTGCGGCTCTCGCAGAACTACGGCCCGCACACGAAGTACTACCCGTACCTGCTCGCACGCGAAGCCTTCGATCGACCGCTCGTCACCGCCGACGACGACATGCTGTATCCGGTCGCCTGGCTGGCCGATCTCGCGGACGCGCATCGCACCCACCCCGACGAGGTCCTCTGCCACCGCGCGCGCCGAGTGCAGCTGCGCGACGGTCGCATCGAGCCGTACCTCACCTGGCCGCTGGTGGGCTCGACCGAGCCGTCGCCGCTGAACTTCGCGACGGGGGTGTCGGGGGCACTGTACCCGCCCCGATTCCTGATCGAGCTCAAGTCGCTCGGCAGCGGGTTCCTCGACGCATGCCCGCGTGCCGACGACGTCTGGCTCCACTGGGCGGCCGTGCGGGCGGGGTACTCGATCCGCCAGATCGACCCCGAAGCGAAGAACTACCCCACGGTTCCGCAGACGCAGGACGACGCCCTGCAGGACGACAACGTCCTCGGCGGTGGAAACGACGCGCAGATCGCGGCCACGTACACCGGATCGGTGATCCGCGATCTCCTCGGCGCCTGAGCGGGCGGACAGCACACCGGCCTCGGAGTCTGGCCGGAGCGAGTCCTTGCTAGAATCGGCCGGTGCAGATCCGCGAACTGAAGATCCCCGACAGCTACGAGATCACCCCGAAGCAGTTCGGAGACGACCGCGGGGTGTTCCTCGAGTGGTATCGCTTCGACCGCCTCGAGGAGGCGGTCGGCCATTCGCTGCGGCTCGCGCAGGGCAACACCTCGGTCTCGAGGCGAGGGGTCGTCCGCGGCATCCACTTCGCCGACATCCCGCCGAGCCAGGCGAAGTACGTGACGGCGACGCACGGCGCCGTACTCGACTTCGTGATCGACATCAGGGTGGGCTCTCCGACGTTCGGCCAGTGGGACTCGGTGCTGCTCGACGACACCGACCGGCGCGCGATCTACATCGCCGAGGGACTCGGGCACTGCTTCGTGGCCCTCACGGATGACGCGACCGTGAGCTATCTCGTGACCTCGACGTTCGACGCCGAACGAGAGCACGGCATCGACCCGCGCGATCCCGAGGTCGGACTCGCATTCCCCGACAGCGCCGGCGATCTGCTGCTCTCGCCGAAGGACACGGCGGCTCCGACGCTTGCCGAGGCCGCGGCATCCGGCCTTCTTCCGACCTGGGAGGCCGCGCGCGCCTTCTACGACTCACTGAACAGGGGAGCGTGACGATGCGCGGCATCATCCTCGCCGGCGGTTCCGGCTCGCGGCTCTGGCCGATCACCAAGGGCATCTCGAAGCAGCTCATGCCCATCTACGACAAGCCGATGATCTACTACCCGCTGTCGACGCTCATGATGGCTGGCATCAACGAGATCCTCATCATCACGACGCCCGAGTACAACGCGCAGTTCAAGGCGCTGCTCGGCGACGGGTCGCAGCTCGGGGTCCGACTGGAGTACGCGGAGCAGCCGTCGCCCGATGGACTCGCCCAGGCGTTCATCATCGGCGAGGAGTTCATCGGCGACGAATCCGTGGCGCTGGTGCTCGGGGACAACATCTTCCACGGGTCGGGTCTCGGATCCGCGCTCCGGCAGCACACGCACGTCGACGGCGCGCTCATCTTCGCGTACCAGGTCTCAGACCCCACCGCCTACGGCGTCGTCGAGTTCGACGACGAGTTCCGTGCGGTCTCGATCGAGGAGAAGCCGGTGGAGCCGAAGAGCGACTTCGCGGTGCCCGGTCTCTACTTCTACGACAACCGCGTGATCGAGATCGCCAAAGCCATCGAGCCGAGTGCGCGCGGCGAGCTCGAGATCAGCTCCGTGAACGACCGGTACCTGCAGGACGGATCGCTGAAGGTGCAGGTGCTCGACCGTGGCACCGCCTGGCTCGACACGGGCACCTTCGAGTCGATGATGCAGGCCTCCGAGTACGTGCGCGTCATCGAGGACCGGCAGGGCTTCAAGATCGGCTGCATCGAGGAGATCGCCTGGCGCGCCGGATGGATCGACGACGTGCAGCTCACGGCCCTCGCCGATCCGCTCGTCAAGAGCGGGTACGGGCGCTACCTGCGTTCCCTCGCCGCGGCGCGCTCGGGCTCCTAGCGCGCGCTCCTAGCGCGCGCTCGACGACTTCGAGGTCAGCTCGTGCGCCGTGTTGGCGACCCGATCGAGCATGCGCACGACCTTCCTCGACCGGACCTGCTCGAGCTGGTGCTGCGAGTCGGCCAGCGCGTCCTCGAGTGACGTGACACGTACCTCGGCCGCTTCGGCCCGTCGGGTGAGCTCCTCGATCCGCAGCCCCTGTTGGTAGAGCATGCCCTCCGCGCGGGCGATCGGAGCGACTCGTTCGATCTCACCGACTCGGCGCTCCTCATCGTAGGGCACGTCGGGCAGGCCGTGGCGTGCGAGGGGCGCCAGCCGATCGTCGCGGACGAACGTGCCGTCGGCGAGTCCACGCTCGAGCTGCTCGCCGTCGGGATGGCGGATCAGGTAGAAGCCCTCGAGAAGGCCCGCCTGCTGCCGAACGAAGTCGCGCATCCCGTGATGGTTCGGGCTCGGGCGTGCGGCGCC
Organism: Agromyces sp. NPDC058484; assembly: GCF_042720415.1. Classification (NCBI taxonomy): domain Bacteria; kingdom Bacillati; phylum Actinomycetota; class Actinomycetes; order Micrococcales; family Microbacteriaceae; genus Agromyces; species Agromyces sp. NPDC058484. The sequence goes on from NZ_JBHXMP010000023.1 coordinate 31,652, forward strand.
CGCCGACGTATAGGCGCGACCGGCCGCCGAGACCTTCCGCGAGTACTGGCCCCACGAACGCCACGGCAGGTGCAGCACCTCGAGCGAATCGTCGCGGGAGGGAGTGCCCCGGCTCGGCAGCGAGACGGCGTGATTGCCCTGGGCCACCTCGATGTCGGGTGTTCCGATGTGAACGGCGTCGGGCGTCGAGTGGGCGAGGAGTCCCATGGCACGGAGCTCACCCACCGTGCGCAGGTCTCGGTACTGCAGGCGGTCGATTCCCGTGCCCTCGAGCGCTGGGGCCCCCGTCATGTCGATCACGGGCACCAGGAAGGTCTGCAACACGCGGGGAGTGTTCTCGAGGACGTCGCGGACCGTTCGTGCCGGATCATGCGCGACCCAGAACTCGTCGGCGTCGGCATTGATCACCCAGTCGGCTCCGTGCAGGGTGTGCGCGTCGCGTGCCATGGCCGTCACCACCTGGCTCTGCTGCTTCCGGTGCTCCGGATCGAAGCGGAGGTCGAGGAATCCCTCGGCGGCATACTCCTGGAGGATCTCCGTCGTTCCGTCGACTGAGCCGTTGTCGGTGACGATGATGAGATCGACGCCCTGAGCGCGGTGGTGTTCGAGAACTGCCCGGATGATGTCCGCCTCATCGCGCACCATCATCGTCATGACCAGTTTCATCGCATCACCTTCGGGTAGGTCGGGCGCGCCCTCATACGGACATCCGGTCAATCTTAGGATGTCGCGCGCGCGCCTGGAATTGGAGGATGCGCGATCGCACGGCGAGCGCCGCATAGATGGCCCATCGCACCGGCGCGAGAAGCGGTCCCCGATACCGGCGACCGATGAATCGGCGCGCACTCGCGTGATGGGCGGCGACCATGCGCGGCGCCTCGGCCGACGTCGAGTGCGCGCCTGTGTGCACGACGCGCGCAGACGGCACGTAGACGTTGCGGTGGCCGGCCTGGGTCATCCGTACCCCGAGGTCGACATCCTCGAAGTACATGAAGTACTCCTCGTCGAATCCGCCGATCGCATCGAATGCGGACCGGCGAACGAGCAGGCACGAGCCCGACAGCCAGCCGGCGGCCCGGGGCTCATCCGATGGATCGTGCGCGGCCCGGTACGTGCGCGTCCAGGGATTGCCCTTCCAGATGTTCGCGAACAACGCGTGACCGATCCCGGTTCGCAGCGACGGTACCGCGCGCGCCGACGGGTAGGTCGTCCCGTCCTCATTGAGCACCCGAGGGCCGACGGCACCGATCGACGGATCCGCCTCGAGCTGCGAGACGAGGTCGTCGAGCGAGCCGGGAAGGAGCCGCACATCGGGGTTGCTGATCAACACCCACGCGACCTCGGGCGCGAGCAACCGGGTGGCCGCGTTCACGGCCCCGCCGTAACCGGCGTTGCGCTCCATCGAGATGTACCGGGCACCGGATTCGGCAGCGATCGACCTGGCCTCGGCGCTCGGCGCATTGTCGACGATGAGCAGTTCGTATGGTCGGCTCGTCGCGTCGCTCAGCGACGAGATGAGCGTGGGAAGCACCTCGCCCGATCGATAGCTCACGGTGACGACGGCGAGGGCTGGCGTGGAACTCACTGGTCGGCTGGATCGCTCTCGAAGGTCACGTCGGTGAAGACCGGCCCCCATGATCGCGGGTTCTTGCGGACCCGGAACTGCGCCGCCTGGTTCTCGCGAGCGATCTCCTGGCGCTCGGATCCCATCACCGCGATGGTCACGCCGTACTCACCGGATCCGATCGGCACCTGCGGCAACGTGAACCGCACGCGTCGTCGGCCGTCGAGGGGGCCGATGGGGTCCTGACCGAGGCTTCCGGTCGTCGCGCCCGTGACGAGTTGTCCGAACGGGTTGTCGACGTGCAGGCCCACCCCCCACGATGACGCGGGCCGTACGCCTTCGACCTCGACCTCGACCGTGATGTCATCGCCGGTTTCGAACACGTCGCTCGGGTTGCCGTCGGCGTCGAGGGTGCGAACGGAACGGATCTCGGCTCGTTCGCCGGCTTCCACGATCTCGGCGGCCTCGGTCGGAGTCGACGCGGCGAACCCGGAACGGAGGATGCTCACCGCGTCCTCGGGGTCGCCGTCGAACACGACGCCGCCCTTCGCGAGCACGATGGCACGGTTGCACATCTCGGTGATCTGGCTGAGGGTGTGCGTGACCAGGATGATCGTGCGGCCCTCCTCCTGGAAGGCGCGGATCTTGTCGAGGCACTTCCTCTGGAACGCCTCGTCGCCGACCGCCAGCACCTCGTCGACGAGGAGGATGTCGGGATCGACGTGGATCGCCACGGCGAACGCGAGGCGCACGTACATTCCACTGGAGTAGAACTTCACCTGGGTGTCGATGAACTCGCCGATTCCCGAGAAGTCGACGATCTCGTCGAAGTGCTCGTCCGTCTCCTCGCGGGAGAGCCCGAGGATCGACGCGTTCAGGTAGACGTTCTCGCGCCCGGTGAGGTCGGGATGGAAGCCCGCGCCGAGTTCGAGCAGCGCGGCGAGCTGCCCGCGACGCTGCACTCGACCCTCGGTGGGCTGGATGATGCCGCCGATGGTCTTCAGCAGCGTGCTCTTGCCGGATCCGTTCGGGCCGATCAGCCCGATCGTGGTGCCCGCCTCGATCTCGAGGTCGATGTCGCGGAGCGCCCAGAAGTCCTCACGGTGTATGGCACCCCGGCGGAAGTTCGTGAGGCGCTCCTTGATGCTCTTGTCCTTGCGGATCACGAATCGTTTCGAGACGTTCTCGACGCGGACGACGGGCACGGGTGCGGTGGTGGTCACGGCTCACAGCTCCTGGGCGAAGTCACCCTGCAGCCGCGAGAAGACCCGCTGCGACAGGAAGAGGAGGACGAGACCCACCAGGGCGGCGATCACCATGCGGACGGCGAGGTCGGCGGCGGTGATCCCGAGGTCGGAGCCCGACCAGAACGTCATGTGGAACCCGAGGACCGCGAGGGTGATCGGGTTGTCGATGAAGATCTGCAACGCCCATTCCGGCAGGACCGACGAGACCTGCTCGATCGAGTACACGATGGGCGACGCCCACATGAGCAGGAGGAGCACGACCTCGACGAGGTACTGCACATCGCGGAGGTAGACGTTGACGGCGGAGAGCACGAGAGCGCACGCGGCCGCGTAGATGAGGATGAGCACGACCGATCCGACCGCGAACAGGAGGGATGCATCGAACCGCATCGTGCCCACGAGCAGCGCCGCGGCGAGGAGGATGGCCAACTGGATCACGAAGTTGAACAGCGACGACCCGATCGTCGCGAGCGGAAACACCTCGCGCGGCAGGTAGACCTTCTTGACGAGGCCGGCATTGGCCAGGATCGAGCCCGTGCCGCCGGCGACGATCTCCATGAAGAGCGTGTAGATCGTCAGCCCGCCGAACACGTAGATGGCGAAGTTGTCGATCGAGCGGGCTGCGCCGAGGAACTGGCCGACGACGACGTAGTAGATGAGCAGCTGCGTGAGCGGCCTGGCAAGGCTCCACAGGAATCCGAGGGCGCTGTCCTTGTAGCGGGCCTTCAGCTCGCGACGGGTCAGCATGCCGAGGAGCTCCCGGCGTTGCCAGATGTCCTTGAACGAGGATGCGATGCCCGCCAGCGTCTCGGGCGGCGAGCCGGCGTCCTGCCAGGCGAGACCGGCGAGCCGCGTTCGGCGCTCATGCATGGGTGCCCCGGTGTCAGACATGCGGGGGCTCCTCCAGGAATGTCATGGACGCGCGAACCGAGTGATCCGCCCCACGAGGATACCGCACGCACTCTGCGTGGAAGCCGCGTGCCCCGGGCCCTCGGCTACACTCGGGCGAGTGACATCCGTCAAGTCAACCCTCGGACGCATCGCCCGACGAATCTTCCCGGTCGGCTCCCCTCCCAGGCGCGTCCTCGCGGCGACGAGGCGAGGGCTCAACGTCGGGCGGCACGAGTTCACGACCGTGATCGACCTCACCGCGCCGCATCCGCGTCGCCCGGGCCTCGACACCTACGACGAGTGGCGCAAGCAGCTCGAGCGCGACGGTGAGGCGACGAGCCCCGTCACCGACTCCTCGACGACGTTCACCGTTGTGATCGAGACCCGGCCAGGCGACGAACCGGCCGGGCTCGCGGCGACCCGCCGGTCGATTCGCGAGCAGGTCGGTGTGAAACCCGTCGTGCTCGACGTGGCTGCGGGAACCCCGCTGGCCGACGTGCTGGAGGGCATCGACACGGACTTCGTGCTGTTCCTCGAGGCCGGATCCATCCTCGAGCAGGATGCGCTGGCAGAGCTCGCGCACGCGCATCGCGTCGATCCCTCGCTCGAGGTCATCGGCTTCGACACCGACACACTCGACGGCGGTCGGCGCATCGACCCGCATTTCCGCCCCGAGTGGTCGCCCGAGATGCTCCTGGGCGCGAACTACCTCGGCCGCGCGTTCGCGATCAAGGTCGGATGCGCTCGCCGGGTCGACGGCGTCCACCTCGACGATCACGGGATCTGGCGTCTGCTCCTGGCCGCGGATCTCAGCCGCCGCACGGTCGGCCGGGCGGCGAAGGTGCTCATGTCCGAACCGCGCCGCGCACGCGCACTCGCGACCACACGTGACGCCGCGATGGTCGGCGAGGTGCTCGCGGCTCGAGGTGAACGTACCGAGACGAGCGTCGAGCACGGCGTCGTGAGGGTCCGCTTCATCCCCGCGACCTGGCCGAGCGTCTCGATCGTGATCCCCACACGCCACGGCCGCGACAATCTCTCGCGGCTGCTGCCGTCCCTCGCGCGCACGGAGTACCCGGCCTTCGACGTCACCATCATCGACAACGGCGGGCAGACCGACGAACGCGACGAATGGTACGTCGCAGCCAAGGGCGACCTCGACCTGCGAGTGCTCTGGTGGACCGAACAGCCGTTCAACTACAGCCGCGTCAACAACGTGGCCGCGCGCGCGAGCGCCGGTGAGGTCGTCGTGATGCTGAACGACGACACCGAGGTCGTCGAGCCGCGGTGGCTGCAGGAGATGGTCGGCCTGCTGCTGCGCGACGGGATCGGGACGGTGGGGCTGCAACTGCGCCAGGGCGACGGCCTGATCCAGCACGGGGGCGTCATGCTGGGACCCGGCGGATTCGCCGACAACCTGTTCACCGGGATGACGCCGGGATCCGACACCATCGTGGGATCGACCGGTTGGTATCGCGACACCCTCGCCGTCACCGGAGCCTGCGTGGCGATCCGCCGGTCGGACTTCGAGGCGGTCGGCGGGCTCGATGAGCGATTCATCCTCTGCGGCAGCGACGTCGTGCTCGGTCTCGACCAGGTGCTCCGCGGGCGGCGGAACGCCGTGATCCCGTTCGACACGGTGCGCCACTACGAGTCGATCACCCGTGGCACGTCGGTTCCCGTCGAGGACTTCTACGCGAGCTACTGGCGGTACCACCCGTGGCTGGCGGCCGGTGACCCGTACCTCTCGCCGAACGTCTCGCGCCTTTCGGCCGTACCCCGGTTCCGCAACGTGCGCGACGAGAACCCCGTGAAGCTCGCACTCGATGTCATGGGTCGTGCCTTCATGCAGGTGAAGCAGGGTTCGTCGATCTCCGAGGAGGCGACTGGACTCATCCACCAGGCGTCCGTGTCCCGCGCCGACGTCGACCGGGTGCGAGCCGACCACGCTGCGGCCGAGGGCTTTCACGAGGTCGAGACGATCAACTGGTTCATCCCCGACATCGACATGCCGTTCTTCGGCGGGTTGAACACCGCGTTCCGCATCGCCGAGAAACTCGCGCTCGAGCACGGCGTGCGGAACCGCTTCGCGTTCCTGGCGGCGCCGAACGAACCCTTCTTCCGCTCCGCCCTCGTCGCGGCATTCCCGGGGCTGGCCGGTGCGGAGATCCACTTCTACGACGGCACCGAAGCGAGCATCGCAGCGCTGCCGCCGGCTGATGCCGCCGTTGCGACGCTCTGGCTCACGGCGGATCACGTGGCGAAGGCCTCCGGCGTGCGTCGCAAGTTCTACCTCATGCAGGACTACGAGCCGGGCTTCTACCCGGCGAGCACGCTGTACGCGATGGCCGAGGAGACGTACCGCCTCGGCCTGTACGCGATCTGCAACACGAAGAGCATGTACGAGATCTACACGGGGCTGCACGGCGGCAAGGCGATGTACTTCGACCCGGCCGTGGATCGCACGATCTACCACCCCGAGGGCCGGCGCGAGAAGGCTGCAGACGAGCCCGTCACGATCTTCGTGTACGCGCGCGACCACTTCCGCAACTGCTGGGAGCTGGCCTACGCGGCACTGCGCGAGATCAAGCGGATCCACGGCAACGGGGTGCGTATCGTCGCCGCGGGTGCACGGTACCTGCCCAAGACGGCCGACTTCATCGACCTCGGGCTGCTCGACTACCGCGCGACCGGGGCGATCTACCGTGAGACCGACATCGGGCTCACCCTCCAGATCTCGCGTCACCCGTCGTACCTGCCGCTGGAGCTGATGGCGTGTGGCGTGCCGATGGTCGCTCCCGACAGCTCGTGGTTCAGCTGGTTGTTCGAGAGCGGCGAGAACTCGCTGCTCGCGATGCGCACGTACGAGGACATCGTCGAACAGCTCGATCGGCTCGTGCGAGACTCGTCGTTCCGCAAGCGACTCTCGGAGGGTGCGCTCGCCACGATCGATGCGTCACACTCCAGCTGGGATGCGGCCCTCTCAGACGTTTACGAGTACCTCTGCGATCCCGAGAAGACCGCCTGACGAACCCCGGATGATGCCGCCGACACGCGTCGTCGAACCCTCGTCGGCGCGCTTGCGGCCCTTACCGTGGGGTCATGCGCGCGCCGATCGACGGTGCATGAGTCAAACGGGGGCGGCGGGGCGCGGCTGATCGGGGGTCTGCACATGGAACGGCGTCGTTCTTCTCGCCACCTTGCAATGATGGCGATCTGGGCTCTGCTCGCCGGACTGCTGGGCATCGTCGCACCTCTCGCGGCGTCGCATGGGAACCGAGCCGAGGCGGTGACCGGAGCCGACTTCGACCCTGGCGACATCATCGCCGACGGCATCTTCTTCAACAGTTCGGCGATGAACGAAGCGCAGGTGCAGGCATTCCTCAACGCGCAGGTTCCGAACTGCGCCGCCGGCAATGGTTGGCCCTGCCTCAAGGACCTCCGCACGGCGACGAGCTCCCGATCGTCCTCGGGAACGGGGCACTGCGCCGCATATCAGGGCGAGCCGACGGAGACCGCAGCTCGAGTCATCGTCAAGGTCGCGCAAGCGTGCGGCATCAACCCCCAGGTGCTCATCGTGATGCTCCAGAAGGAGCAGGGGCTCGTGACGGCGACCTCGCCGACGGAACGGCAGTACCGCGTCGCTATGGGCTACGCATGTCCGGACACCGCGCCGTGCGACACCCAGTACTACGGATTCGCGAACCAGGTGTACATGGCGGCGTGGCAGCTGCGGCAGTACACCAACTTCCCCGACCGGCGATACAAGGTCGGCGCTGTGAGCATCCAGTTCCATCCGAACACGGCGTGCGGGAGTACGGTCGTGAACATCGTGAATCAGGCGACCGCCAACCTCTACAACTACACGCCGTATCAGCCCAACGCCGCCGCCCTCGCGAACCTCGGCGGGACCGGAGATGCCTGCAGCTCCTACGGCAACCGCAACTTCTGGGTGCACTTCAACAACTGGTTCGGCCCGACGACGACCGCCGACAACCCGTTCGGGAACGTCGAGCAGGTCAGCACGAGTCACGGAAAGCTGCGGATCTCCGGCTGGGCGATCGATCCCAACACCGCGAGCCCGATCGACCTCCACGTGTACATCAACGGCGTCGGCCATCGAGTCACGGCCGACCTGGCGCGCTCCGATGTGGCGGCCGCATTCCCCGGTTTCGGACAGGCGCACGGGTTCGATCGCACCTTCGATCTCCTCGGCGGGGCATATGAGGTCTGCATCTACGGCTACAACGTCGGCGCCGGCGGGCACACGCTGTTCGGCTGCCCGAAGGCCGCGGTTCCCTCCGGGGCCCCGTTCGGCACGGTCGAGGCAGTCACCGTCGGCGAATCGTCGATCACCGTCAGTGGATGGGCCATCGACCCCGACACGGCGGAATCGATCGCGGTGCACGTGTACGTCGACAGCGCCGGCGCCGCGTTCCAGGCAGCGCTCGACCGCTCCGATGTCGCGCGGGCCTATCCGGTCTACGGTCCGAAGCACGGTTACTCGCAACAGCTCGCCGTGCAGCCCGGTGCGCACGATGTCTGCGTGTACGCCATCAACACCGGTGCCGGCGGGCACACGCTCCTCGGCTGCAACCGAGTCGACGTGCCCGGTCCACCCGGGACGATCCCCGAGCTGGGTCGGGCACCGCTTGGCAACTTCGAGGCGGCGACGCCGAGCGGTGGTCAGTTGACCGTCTCCGGGTGGGCGATCGATCCCGACACGAGCGCATCGATCCCGGTGCACATCTACATCGACGGCGTGGGCACTGCGTATGCTGCGGATCGGGAACGCGATGACGTCGGATCGGCCTACCCGGGGTACGGCTCGCGGCACGGCTTCTCCGAGCAGATCGCCGTGGCTCCCGGCCCCCATGACGTGTGCGTGTTCGCCATCAACACGGGCCCGGGTCCGCACACGCTGCTCGATTGCCGCACCGTGGTCGTTCCCGCCCTCGACGGCGGACGCGTGCCGTTCGGGAACTTCGAGGCCGCCGTCGCGACGACGACGGGGATCGAGGTCATCGGCTGGGCGCTCGACCTCGATACGACAGGGCCCATCCCGGTGCACGTCTACGTCGATGGCGTGGGTGCCGCGTATACGGCGGACGAGCCGCGTGCAGACGTCGGTCGTGCCTACCCCGGGTACGGGGAGGGGCACGGATTCCGTGAGACGATCGCGACCGCTCCGGGTAATCACCGGGTGTGCGTCTACGCCATCAATCTCGGCGGCGAGCCGCACGCACTGCTCGGATGCCGGACCCTGACGTCCTGAGCGAGGGCGGCGCCCAGATCCTGTGAGCGCCGTCGGCTACACTCGGTGAGGTTCGTCTGTGCCGCCGCGGCAGCGGCAGGCATCGGCTTCAGACTTCGAACGGGTGTTTCTTCGTGCAGCAATCTCCTCGTGCCATCCCGGCTTGGCGAGCCTTCCTCATCGCCTGGGCATCGATCGCGGCCCTTTCGATCGCGTGGGCGATCGCGACGCCGCTCGGCGCGAGTCCCGATGAGCCGGCCCACCTGATCAAGGCGGCCTCGGTCGTGCGCGGCGAGTTCATCGGCGAGGTGACCGACCAGCCCGCGGTCACCCGGGTCGACGTGCCCGAGGGGATCGCGGAGTCGAAGGGCTGGACCTGCTACGCGTTCCAGCCCGGAGTGCCGGCCGCCTGCATGGACTTCACGGAGGAGAGCACGGGGCTCGAGCCGTCGACGACCAGTGCGGGGCTCTACCAACCGTTCTACTACGCCATGGTCGGCTGGCCGTCGTTGTTCATCCAGAACACCGAGGCCGCCGTGCTCGCGATGCGGGCCGTCAGCGCGCTCATCTGCTCGGCGTTCCTCGCAGTGGCGTTCACGATGCTCATGCGATGGTCCGGACGTCTCATCGTCGGCATCGGCGTCATCGCCGCGATCACGCCGATGTGGTTCTTCCTCGCCGGGGCGGTGAATCCGAATGCCCTCGAGGTGGCGTCAGGACTCGCCCTGCTCACGGCGTTCCTGGCCGTGTTGAAAGACGGCTCCGCCCGCGTGCCGAGGGCATTCGACCTCGGGGTCATCGCCGTGAGCGCGATCGTGCTCGCGAGCAGCCGGTCGATGTCACCACTCTGGGTCGCCATGATCGGCATCATGGCACTCATCTACGCACCGCCAGGCCGGCTCAAAGAGCTGATCCGGATGCCGCGGGTCATGGTGACCCTCGGACTCGTGTTCGCGGGTGTTGCGGCCGCTGCCGGATGGATCCTGTTGACGGGAACGCTCGGATCCATGGGCAACTTCCCGGGTGCCGAGACCTCGCCGCGGGTCGCCTTCGTCACGATGCTGACCGATCGGTCGTTCGATCCGGGCATGATCGGCGTGTTCGGGTGGCTCGACACCTTCATGCCGCCGTACGTCTACGCCCTGTGGTGGGCGCTGTTGTTCGGCACGACCATCCTCGGACTCGGCCTGGCTCGCGGACGCAAGGTCGCGGGCGTCGTGGTGGGAATCGCCGGCGTCTACCTCATCCCCGCCATCGTGCAGGCGGTGTCGATCGGGTCGTCGGGATTCATCTGGCAGGGCAGGTACGCACTGGTCCCGCTCGTCTGCGTCGTGGTGTTCGCCTCGGTGGCGATCGCCGACCGCTTCGGCGATCGTGGCTCCGTCCTGCGCCTCTACGTCATCGTCGCCGGGTTCGTCGCGCTCGGTCAGTATCTCGCGTTCACCGTCGCGCTCTCGCGGTACGCCGTGGGCGCCGGGGCGCCCGGCCTGTTCGCGATGTACCGGGACGCCGTGTGGGCGCCGCCGGGCGGCATCGTGCTGTGGGTCGTGATCGCGGTCGCAGCCATTCTCGCGATGCTCGGCACCGTCGGATGGGTGGCATGGCGCGGTACGACGGAGCCCGCGCGTGAGGCTCTCTCCGATTCGCAGGAGGCGCCGACACTCGCGACGACCCTGCGGTAGATCAGCGCCGCGACGTCTCGAACGGCTCGAGATTCGGCGTCGACGGGCTCGCCTGGATGTCGAGCTGAAGAGAGCTGATCAGCATCTGGGTGCCGATCATGAGCGGCAGCGCGGCGAGCATCACCGTGCCCGCGGTGGCGATGACCGAACCCACGATCACGAACCCGATCCACACGGCGACGCCGAGCCCGAAGACGAACGACGCGAGGCCGAGGAACAGCAGCAGCGCGATGGGGGAGAACGACCACAGCACGTACCGGTACCAGATTCGCCGCCAGAACCCGCGGAAGAGCAGGTCGAGCAGCTCGGGCACCACCTTGCGGAGGCTGATGCTCGACACCTCGTCGCCGTAGACGGCCGGCACCGGGACATCCACGGCCGAGACCTGCTGGATGTTCAGGTGGATCAGGAAGTCGTTCTCGAATGAATAGCGCTTGGCGACGTGTTGCAGCGGGATGTTCCGCAGCACCTCGGTGCGCACCGCGGTGTAGCCGTTCTGCGGGTCGAACAGGTGCCAGTAGCCCGACGCGAGCTTCGTCATGAACGAGAGCACGATGTTGCCGAACACGCGGTGGCGCGGCATCCCCTCGAAGGATTCGGGTGCGAAGAAGCGGTTCGCCTTCGCGAACCCGAATCCGCCGTCGGTCACCTTCTCGAGCAGCGCCGGAAGGTGCTGCGGATCCATCTGGGCGTCGCCGGCCATCACGACGTTCACGTCGGCGCCGAGCTCCATCGCCGCGCGATGCCCGGTGATGATCGCACCGCCGACGCCCTGGTTCACCTCGTGGCGGATCAGCGTCACCCGGGGGGAGTCCATCGATCGCACGACGTCGCTCGTCGCATCGGGACTGCAATCGTCGACGATCACGATGTGATCGACGAAGTCGGGCATCGTCTCGATGACGATGCCGATCATCGCCTCTTCCTTGTAGGCGGGGACGACCGCCGCGATCACTGCGCCCTTGTACATCTACGCTCGGCTCTCTCTCGGGTCTGCCGCGAACACCCAGTAGCGGTACGCGAAGTAGTTCCAGATCGTCATCGCCACGGTGGCGACGACCTTTCCCACGACCCAGCCGGCGCCGGTCAGGTCGACGGATGCCACGATCAGCACGCTGGCCGCGGTGTTGAACGCCACGAGCGCGGCGTACTTGAGCATCGCGATGCCGTGCGGCGATCTCGATGTGAAGGCGAACAGGCGCTGCACCGTGTAGGTGAAGAAGAAGCTGATGAGGAACGCGAGACCGGTCGCGAGCCACAGCGGCCACCCGAACACCCTGTGGAACAGCGCGAGCAGGCCGAGGTCGACGAGGAATGCTGCGCCACCCGCGATCAGGTACCGCACCGCGCTGTGGCCGAGCAGACGCCGCACCACGTCAGCCGCGGCCCGTCTTCGCGATCGCGGCATCGATGACCTCGTGCGGGGGCAGGATCGTGGCGCGCTCGGCGGCGGCGTCGGAGGTGCCCTCGACCAGGTCGAGGAAGTGCGAGAACTGCGTGGTGAGCGGCTCCTGCGAGGTCACGAGCTCGGGGATCTCGATGACCGTCTGCTGACGGTAACCCCTGCCCTCGTCGACGAGGTTCTCGGACACATGATGGTAGACCGTGACATCCCGGCGCAGCAGGTCGACCTCGATCAGGCGTTCCGCCTCGTTGATCGAGAGCTGCCGGATCTTGCGCTGCCCGATGCGGCTCGCCGAGACCTGCGCGATCGCTCCGTCGCCGAAGCCGAGCAGGGTCTCCGCGACATCCTCCGCACTCTCGGCGGAGTCGGGGTGGAAGTAACCCAGTCGGGACTCCACCGACGTCGGCGCCGAGCCGATGAGGTTGATCGCGAGATCGACGTCGTGCACGAGGAGATCCCAGGCGACACCCGTGCGGATGCGCGGCGCATAGGGCGAGTGACGGGCAGCGGTGATGTGCAGCGGGTGCTCGATGAGCGCGCGGGCGGTCATCACGGCCGGGTTGTAGCGTTCGAGCAGCCCGCAGACCAGCGGAAGGTCTCGCGTCTCGGCGAGCGCGACGATCTCGCGCGTCTTCGCCAGGCTGTCGGCGACGGGCTTCTCGATGAGCAGCGCCGTGTCGTCGTTCAGCACCCGCACGGCGAGTTCGTAGTGGGCTTCGGTCGCCGCGGCGACGACAACGGCGTCGATCTCGGCGAGGTCGGGAAGTTCGGGCGCCCATTCGGCGCCGAACCGTTCGGCGACCTCGGTGCCGACGGCCTGCCGCGGGTCGACGAGCAGGGCGAGCTCGGCACGCGGCGATTGCGCGATGACCCGGGCGTGGTGCGATCCCATGGTTCCCGCGCCGATCAAGGCGACGCGCACCGGCGCGGTCATCGTGCGGCCCCCGTGACCTGGCGCACGGCCGTCACGATCGCCTCGAGCTCGTCGTCGGCGAGGTGGTGGTGCACCGGCAGCGAGACCACTTCGCGAGCGATCCGTGCTGCCACCGGGGTGTCGGCGGCCGCGACCCTGGGGTGGGTGCGGTAGGCGTCGTAGTCGGTGACCAGGCGCGGGTAGTAGGCCCCGCTTCCGACGCCGAGCTCGAGCAGGCGCTCGGCGAACTCGTCTCTCGTGATGCGCGCGTCGTCGGTGACGCGGATCGTGTACTGGTGCCAGACGTGCTCGCGACCCGGGAGCTCGCGGGGCAGCACGATGCCCGGGGCATCCGCGAGGCCTTCGGTGAGGCGGGCCGCATTGCGGCGCCGGGTCTCGACGATCGCCTGATACCGGGCCAGTTGGGGGATGCCGACCGCCGCCTGGAGGTCGGTGAGCCGGTAGTTGTGCCCGGCCATCACGTATTCGTACCGGGCGCGCATGCCCTGGTTGCGGAGCACCCGGAGCCGGTCGGCGAGCGCCTGGTCGTCGGTGGCGATGAGCCCGCCCTCGCCGGTGGTGAGGTTCTTCGTGGCGTACAGCGAGAAGGTGCCGAGACCGTAGCTGCCGGCCGGGCGCCCCCGGTAGGTGGCGCCGTGGGACTGCGCCGAGTCCTCGAGGATGCGCAGCCCGCGTGAGCCGGCCAGCTCCTCGATCGGCGCCATGTCGGCCATCTGGCCGTAGAGGTGCACCGGTGCCAGCACCTTCGTACGGTCGGTGATGCGTTCGCGAGCGGAGTCGGGGTCGAGGTTGAAGTCGTCTTCGCGGATGTCTGCGAACGTCGCCGTCGCGCCGGCCTCGAGGATCGCATTCAGCGTGGCGACGAACGTGAACGGCGTCGTGAGCACCTCGTCGCCGGGCTGGAGGTCGAGCACCTCGATCGCTGCCACCAACGCAGTGGTGCCGTTGTTCACGGCGATCACGTGGTCGAGGCCGAAGGTCGCGGCGAACTCGTCCTCGAGCTGTTTCACCTTGGGGCCCTGCGCGATGGAACCCGACCGGAGCACCTCGAGAACCAGTTGCTCTTCCTCGGGTCCGAACTGCACGCGTGTGATGGGGATCATGCTTCCTCGTGGGCTAGATTGCAAGGTGCGGGTCGCGACGATCTGCGATTCCCGCCCCCGATACCCTACCTTCTCGCGCGAAAGGCGCCGTTCGGTTCAGGAAGGTCGCCGTGAACGCGATTCACCCCACCGCTGTGATCAGTGGAGACGTCACGCTCGGCTCGGGCAACACCATCGGGCCGTTCGCGGTGATCACCGGCCCCGTCGTCATCGGCGACGGCAACTGGATCGGCGCCGGCGTCGTCATCGGGGCGCCGCCCGAGGTGCGGTCGTTCGAGCATCCCCGCGGCGATGCGACGGCGGCGGTTGCGGCGTCGGCCGGCGGCGGCGTGCGGATCGGCGATCGGAACGTGATCCGCGAGTACGCCCAGCTGCACTCGGGGTGGAAGGCCGAGACGGTCGTCGGCGACGACGCGTTCATCATGAACCAGGTCTACGTGGCGCACGACTGCGCCGTCGACGACGGCGCGACGCTCGCGTCGAGCGTGCTCCTCGCCGGGCATGTGCACGTGGCGGCGGGCGCGAACATCGGTCTCGGCACCACCGTGCACCAGTTCCGCTCGATCGGGCGGGGAGCGATGATCGGCATGTCGTCGGTCGTCACCCGGGACGTACCCGCGTTCGCGAAGGCCTTCGGGAATCCCGCCGCCGTTCGCGGCGCGAACGTCATCGGCATGGAGCGCTCCGGCGTCGCCGCCGAACTGGTCGAGGCGCTCCGGCGGATCTACGGCGGCGAGCACGTCGACCTCGACGCCGTCGCCGGCACGATCGCCGACGCCGAGATGCGGGCGGGCGTCGAGGAGTGGATGGCGCGGCGTTCGCAACCGGGTGAGCGCGCGTGAGCGACCCGAAGCCCGCGCGACGCGCCCGCGCGGCGCTCTTCTGGGCGCCGTTCGCCGTCTTCGCCCTGCTGGGTACCCTCTGGTCGCTCGCCTCGCCCGTGTTCAGCGTGCCCGACGAGAACGCGCACGCCACGAAGGCGATCGCCCAGGTGCGGGGCCAGGTGATCGGCTACACCCTTCCCGACGTCAAGCACATCGTCGTCGACCTGCCCGACGGGTACCAGTACCCCCCGAACATGCTGTGCTTCGCCAGGCAGCCCGACGTGCCCGCATCGTGCGGGGCCGAGCTCGGCGACATCGAGGGCGACGACCGGTTCAACACCTGGGTCGGCGCATACAATCCGGTCTACTACTACCTCGTCGGGTGGCCGAGCCTGATCTTCGACGGCAACGCGAGCGTCTATGCGATGCGGATCGCGAGCTCTCTCCTCGGTGCGGCCCTGCTCGCATGGGCGTTCCTCGCCGCGGCATCCGGCGCCCGTTCACGGTGGATGCCGCTCGGCGTCGCCTTCGCCGCCGCGCCGATGAGCATGTACCTCATCGGCGCGGTCAACCCGCAGGGCGCCGAGATCGCCGCGGCGGTCGCGGTGTGGGCGGGCGTGCTCCGGCTGCTCGAGACATTCCGAGACCCGGTCGACCGCCTCGCCCTCACGCGCACCTGGCTGTGGGCCGGCGTGACCGTGGCGTCGATCGTGCTCGTCACCTCCCGCGCACTGGGACCGCTCTGGCTCGTGGCGATCGTCGGGCTCTGCTTCGTCGCGAGCGGCTGGCAGCCCGTCAGGCGGCTGTTCACCACGGCGTCGAGCTGGTGGTGGCTCGCCGCCATCGCCGCCGGGGGACTGTTCTCCATCGGCTGGACGCTCGCGGGCGGGAGCCTCTCGAACCAGGCCGAGGCATCCGACGCTCCGCTCGTGAACGCCACGTTCCTCCACGGCTTCGCGTACGTGCTCCGCACGACGCCCGTCTACGTGCACCAGGCGGTCGGGCACTTCGGCTGGTTCGACGCCACGTTGCCGGTCTGGGCGTACTGGCTCTTCATCGCCGCGTTCGCCCTGGTGGTCGTGCTCGCGTTCATCGCGACGCGTCGGCGCAGCGTCATCGCGCTGGCTGCCGTCGTGCTCGCCGCGCTCCTCGTGCCCGCCCTCGTGCAGGGCTACAGCGTGCACCAGACCGGCATCATCTGGCAGGGGCGCTACGGGTTGTTCCTGTACCTCGGCATCACCATCGTCGCGGCCTGGCTGCTCAGCCGCGACGCGCCGGCGCTCGGCTACCTGGCACCTCGTGCCGCATGGGTGGGCGCCTCGCTCCTCGCGGGTTTCGGGGTCCTCGCCTTCGCGCTGGTCATGGTGCGCTACGTCATCGGCGGGCAGGCGCCGCTCGGCCAGATGCTCTCGGACCCTCAGTGGCAGCCCCCGCTCGGGTGGCCCGTGCTCGTCGCCGCGTACGCGCTGGCCTCGCTGGCCCTCGTCGCGCTCGTCGGCGGCACCGCGCGGGCTGTCGCGAGACGAGAACGCGACCTTGATGCGGTGTCGGATGCCGCAGCCGACACCGCGGCGGAAGCGGAAGCGCCGGCACGTGGCTGAACCCCGCGTCGCGATCGCGTACGACTGCCTGTACCCGGTGCACACCGGCGGCGGCGAGCGCGTCTACCGGCGCATGGCCGAACTGCTCGTCGATCGCGGCTCGAAGGTGACCTACGTCACGCGGGCGGACTGGGCAACGGATGCCGCGCCGCGGGCGCGCTTCGACATCGCCGGCGTCTGGCGCGGCGAGATCGCCGACGAGACCGGCACGCGCACCGCGTGGAGCGCGGTCGCCTTCGCCGGAGCCCTGTTCCGGCACTTCGTGCGCCACCGCGGCGCCTACGACCTCGTGATCGTGGCCGCCCTCCCGGTGCTCAACGTCTTCGCGGTCCGCCTCGCGCTCCTCGGGTCGCGCACGGTGGTGGCCACCGACTGGCTCGAGATCTGGCCCTGGCGCAAGTGGCGCGGCTACTCGGGCGCCCTCGTCGGAACGATCGCCTTCGTGCTGCAGTCGCTCGGCGTGCACGTCGGTCGCATCCAGACCGTGAACAGCGGGTTCACACGGGCGCGGCTGCTGCGGCACCGCCGGCGCGCCGATCCCGTCGTGCTCGGCCTGGTCGACCTCGTCGGCACGGCAGCGGATGCCTCGGGCCCTGCGTCCTCGCCCCCGTACGCGCTCTTCGTGGGCCGGCACATCCCCGACAAGCGGCTCGACGCCCTCCCCGCGGCGCTCGCGGCGGCGCGCACGACCATCCCCGACCTCGAGGTGGTCGTCGCCGGGTCGGGTCCCGAGACCGAGGCCGCACGTCGCGCCGCGGATGCCGCGGGCGTCGCCGAGGTCGTGCGGTTCGCCGGGCGCGTGCCCGACGCCGAGCTCGAGCGGCTCCTCGCCGCCGCCGCCGTGCTCGTGAACCCGTCCGCGCGCGAGGGGTTCGGCCTGGTCGTCGCCGAGGCGGCCGCTCACGGCACGCCGTCGGTCGTCGTCGCCGGAGACGACAACGCGGCGGCCGAGCTCGTGGTCGACGGCGAGAACGGGTTCGTCGCGGCATCCGTCGCTCCCGCGGTGCTCGGCGAGGCGATCGTGCGGGCCGTGGCAGGGGGTGCGGAGCTGCGCAGGTCGACGTCGTCGTGGTTCGAGAGGGAACGCACCGTGCGGTCGCTCGACCGGTCGGTCGTTGAGATCGTCGACCGCTGGCGTGCGGTCAGCGCCCGCTGACGGACCCCGCGTCGGGCGTGAGCGCGTCGAGCAGCGCGGCGCGCGTCGCGGCCGCCGTGGTGTGCCACGAGAACTCGGCCGCACGGGCGAGGCCGGCTCGCGACATCCGCTCGCGTTCCGCCGGCGAGTCGAGCACGGAACGCATCGCGCGCGCGATCGCGGCGGGGTCGTCGGGGTCGACGTAGACGGCGGCGTCGCCGGCGACCTCGTGCATGACGGGGATGTCGGACACGATCACCGGGCAGCCGCGCGACATCGCCTCGAGCGGCGGAAGGCCGAAGCCCTCGAATCGCGTCGGGAAGACGAGCGCGGTCGACTCGGCGTACAGCCGGTCGAGGTCGTCGCGACCCAGCCAGCCGCGCAGGTCGACGTGGGCGCCGAGTCCGAGGCGCTCGACCACGGGCGCGAGCGGGTCGTCGCCGTGGCTGCCGGTGATGACCAGGGTCGGCCGGTGCGACGGGTCGATGCGGGCCAGGGCGTCGAGCAGGGTCTCGAAGCCCTTGTGCGGCATCCGGTTGCCGACGGCGAGCAGCTGGGCGTCGCGACGCGGCGTCGGTGCGGCCTCGACGCCCGATGCGGCCTCGACGCCCGACGCGGCGCGGGCGGGCGTCGACCCCGCGAGCGGGGTCACGACGACCCGATGGGCCGGCACGCCGAGGAACTCGACGATGTCGTCGCGCGAGGCCCGGCTCACCGTGAGGATGCGGCGAGCGGCCCGCGCCGCGATGCGGATCATCGTACGGAGGACGCGCGAGTACGCTCCCGGCACGTACTCGGGGTGACGGAACGCGAGCAGGTCGTGGATGGTGAGCACCACCGGCACCCGCGACCGCAGCGGCCCGAAGTTCGCCGGGCAGTGCACGAGGTCGGCGCCGTGCCGGCGAGCGGCGCGGGCGATCGTGAACAGCTCGCCGCGCGCCCAGGCGATGCGGTCCTCGCCGCTCAGGCCCGAGTCGATCACCCGGCCCGGGAACCAGGGAGCGCCCCGCGCGGCCAGCTCGCGCGATGCGAACGCCACGTACTCGAGCTCGGGGTCGGCGGGCTCGAGCCGCGAGTACACCTCGCGGACGTACGACTCCATGCCGCCCTTCGTGCCCGTGAAGAAGAGCAGGTCGACGAGCACGCGCCTCACGTGTCGCCCCCGGTCTCCACTGCGTCGGTCCCCGGTCCCTGAGCCTGTCGAAGGGCGCGGATGCCTCGTGCGAGCCGTCGCCGGCGGGCGAGCTCGTAGACGACCGCCGACGCCAGCTCGGCGATGAGCAGTCCCAGGAACACCGCGGCGAGGCTGCCGAGGGCGAGCCCGGCCGCGGCGAGCGCGAACGCGATGACGGATACGAGCGCGCGCAGCCCGGTGAGCAGCCGAACCTCGCCGGCGCGCCGCAGCGCCGCGAACGGGATCGTGGTCGCGAGCGATGCGGCGCGCCATGCGCAGGCGAGCAGCAACGGCACAAGGGTCGCCGATTGCGTCCACGCCGCGCCGAAGACGAATCCGAACGCGCCGGTGAACTCCAGCACGAGCAGCGCGACGACGGCCGCGAGCACGGATGCCGCGGCGACGACGATGTCGAGCCCCGAGTGCTCCTTGAGCAGCCGCAGCCGCATGAAGTTCAGGGGGATGGCGAGCAGCCCCGAGACGGTCGCGATCGACGTGAACAGCACGGCGTCCGCCGGTCCGAGGAACGCCAGGATCATCGTGTTGAGCAGCGGGTAGATGACGCCCGTGATCGCGGTGTCGGCGATGACCCAGCCCATCACCGCGGGCTCGGGCCGGCTCGCCTTGTGGTCGACCGGCAGGCACCGCACGCACGTCGCGAACGCGATGCCGGCGACGAGCGGGACGAGCGCCCAGCCCTGCTCGGCGAAGCCGGCCAGCACGCCGGCGAGCGCGCCGAGGCCGACGACCACGGAGGCGACGATCTCGCGCCGATCGAGCCGCTCGGCGACCGAAACGCCCCGGCCGACCTCGAGCGCCGCGATGAGGATCGGAAGCCCGATCGCGAGCACCACGGCGTTCGGCGGGACGACCGCGATGACGACGGCCGTCACGACCGAGATCGCCGCGAGCCACAGCGGGAAGACCACCCGGCGCTCGGTGGCGGCCGAGCTCAGCCGGGATTCGACGACCACGGCGAAGGTCAGCTGGCCCGCGAAGGTGGCGACGAGCACCGCGACGGCGAGGAAGCCCTGCTCCTCGTCCGAGAACAGGCGCGACGAGATCGACACCGTCGCCGCCGGGATCACCGCGAGCGAGATGCCGCCGAGCAGCGTGATGAGGCTGAGCGCCGCCCGCCGCATGCGCAGCGGTGCCGGCATCTGCTCCGTCACCGCGTCACCGCCGTGGCCCGGCCGCCGACGGTGCGCCCCAGCGCACCCTCCCCTCGGCCGAGGAAGACCCACCAGCCGTCGGCCACGGTGTTGGTCGAGCGGTGGCGCAGCCCGAACGCGAGCCCGCCGAAGACGAACGCGAACCGCCACCACCACGGGTACGGATGCCGCATGACGAGCCGGCCCAGACCTCGGCCGTAGGCGCGCAGCTTGCGCCGCCGCTCCGCCGGCGAGAGGCCGCTCGGGTCGGCGATGCCGCCGACCGACACGGCGGGGGGAAGCCAATCGAACGCGCGCGCGAGATCGGGTCGCCGTTCGACCAGCCGCAGCAGGAGGTCGGTCGCCTCACCCGCCTGCCACGGCGTCGGCGCGCCGGTGCCGAGACCTGGATCGAACCCGCCGAGCTCGTCGAAGACCGACCGCCGGATCAGGAGCCCCATCTCGATCACGTTCCAGACATTCCAGCGGTCGAGCGGTGCGCCGTGGCCGGGCAGGGAGAACTTCGGCCCGTGCTCGTCGACGACGGTGAGCGCGCCGGCCTCGAGCCCGGATGCCGCCGAACGGATCGCGTCGAGGCATCCGTCGGGAAACCACGTCGTGTCGTTCGGAAAATGCAGGAGCCGCTCGCCGGGAGGCAGCGCCGCGACACCGGCGTTCCGGCCCCGTGACGCACCGCGCGGCGACGTCGTGACGTCGATGGCGAAGCCGTCGCCACGGAAGCGCCCGGCGAGCGCCTCGACCTCGGCGAGGTGATCCTGCGCGACGAGCACGAGCCGGTCGTCGGGGTGGACCTGCCTGGACAGCGATCGCAGCAGACGCTCGAGCGGTTCCGCACGCCCGAGCGTCGAGACCACGAGACCGAGATTCACAATGCACCCATTCTGTACGATGGGGAGGTTGCCGCCGCGTATCGACAGGATTCCGCCCCCATGGCCACCTCCACCGAGACGGTCGAGCTCTCGATCGTCATGCCGTGCCTGAACGAGGCCGAGACGCTCGCCGTCTGCATCGACAAGGCGCAGGGTTACCTCGAGCGCAGCGGCGTGGTGGGCGAGGTCGTCATCGCCGACAACGGCTCGACCGACGGCTCGCAGGACATCGCGCGGGCGCACGGCGCACGCGTCGTCGACGTGCCGGCGAAGGGCTACGGCAGCGCTCTCATGGGCGGCATCGAGGCCGCGCGCGGCGAGTACGTCATCATGGGCGACGCCGATGACAGTTACGACTTCTCGAGGCTCGACGCGTTCGTCGAGCGGCTGCGAGCGGGCGACGAGCTCGTGATGGGCAATCGTTTCAAGGGCGGCATCGCCGAAGGCGCCATGCCGCCGCTGCACAAGTACCTCGGCAACCCCGTGCTGTCGTGGATCGGGCGTGCGCTGTTCCGGTCGCCGATCGGCGACTTCCACTGCGGTCTGCGCGGGTTCAACCGAAGGGCGATCGAGAACCTCCACCTGCAGACCACCGGCATGGAGTTCGCGAGCGAGGTCGTGGTGAAATCGACCCTCGGCGGGCTGAGGGTCTCCGAGGTGCCCACGACCCTCGACAAGGACGGCCGCAGCCGTCCGCCCCATCTGCGCAGTTGGCGCGACGGCTGGCGCCACCTGCGGTTCCTCCTCATCTTCAGCCCGCGCTGGCTGTTCCTCATCCCCGGCGCCGCCGGGTTCTTCCTCGGACTCCTCGGCACCCTGTTCATCAGCTTCGGGCCGATCATCCTCGGCAACGTGGGGTTCGACGTCGCCACCCAGGTGTACCTCGCGGCGTTGACCGTGGTCGGGTACCAGTCCGTGCTCTTCGCGATCCTCACGAAGATCTACGCGCAGCACGAGGGATTCCGCATCCCGAGGTCGCGCAACTTCGATCGCCTCGAACGGCGCATCAGCCTCGAGAGCGGAGCGCTCGTCGGGCTGCTGCTGTTCCTCGTCGGCCTCGGCATCGCGATCTGGCAGATCTCCGTGTGGGCGGCGGCCGGCTTCGGCGCCCTCGATCCGCTCGACACCCTCCGCACTGCGGTCCTCTCCGCGCTCCTCATGATGCTCGGTGCGCAGACGATCATGGCGGGCATGTTCCTCGGCGTCCTCAACGTGGGCCTCAAGCGGGACCGGTGATGGCCGAACCCGCACGTCCGCGCGTCTCCGTCGCCCTCGGCACGCACAACGGCGCGACCTACCTGCGCGAGCAGCTCGAGAGCATCCTCGCCCAGACGCATCCGGTCGGCGAGATCGTGCTCTCCGACGACGCGTCTCGCGATGGCACCGTCGAGCTCGCCGAGCGCGTGATCGAGGAGCATCGGGCGACGGATGCCGCGACACCCTCGCTCGTCGCGCTGCGCAACCCTGTGGCGCTCGGCGTCACCGCGAACTTCGAGCAGGCGCTGGTCGCGGCATCCGGCGACGTCGTCGCACTGAGCGACCAGGACGACGTCTGGCACCCCGACCGCGTGGAACGGGGGCTCGCCGCCCTCGCCCGGCGCCCGGGTGCCGAGGTCGCCGCCGCCGAGGCCAGGCTCGTCGACGACGGCGGCGCCCCCCTCGGGCGCACGCTCTTCGAGACCCTCGGCATCGACGAGGCCCTGCGCCGCCGCCTCGAATCGGATGCCGCGTTCGACGAGCTCCTGAAGCGGAACGTCGTCACCGGCGCGACGATGATGGTCGCGCGGTCGCTCGTGCAGCGTGCCTCCCCGTTCCCGGCGAGCTGGGTGCACGACGAGTGGCTGGCGGTCGTGGCATCCGTGGGCGGCGGTCTCGCGATCGTCGCCGACCCGGTGATCGACTACCGGCAGCACGGCGGCAACCAGATCGGCGTGACCCGCCTCGGCCCGGGCGGCAAGGTCGCGCGGCTGCGCGAGCCGCGCACCGATCGCAACGCCCGGCTGTTGGCGCGCGCGCAGGATCTCGCCGACCGCCTCCCCGGGATCGCCGGCGACGATGCGCGCGTCGCGGCATCCGTGCGCTCGAAGCTCGCGCACGAGCTCGTGCGCCGGCAGCTCCCCGCCCGCCGACTCCGCCGCATCGGCCCGGTGTGGCGCGAATGGCGCACCGGCGCCTATGGCCGGTACGGCCTCGGCGCGCAGGACGTGCTGCGCGACCTCGTGCAGCCGGTCTGACCGTCGCTCCCCGAGCTCCCGGAGCGATTCGCCGTCGGAGCGGCGCCCGCGGTTCCCGGTGGGAGCGGCGCCCGCGGTTCCCGGCTGGGAGCGGCGCCCGCGATTCCCGGCTTTCCGCGAGACGCGCCGCACAAATCCGGAACTCGCAGGGAATCTCCACGGTGGCATAGGACGGCACGTGGCCCACGCTTCTCGCGAGTCCCGTGTTTCTGCGGATGGAGCCGCGGAAATAC
>NZ_JBHXMP010000024.1:0-39372 GCF_042720415.1 Agromyces sp. NPDC058484
GCACACCCGGCGTACCGCTTCAGCCGGTGTGCGAGGCTATTCGCGAGTCCCGGATTCGTGCGGGTCCAGCCGCAGAAACCCGGGACTCGCGTGCAGTGCTACGCGCCGACGGCTGCGGCGATGCTCATCAGTGCGAGGTCCCAGGTGCCGAGCGAGCGCTTCAGGCTGCGCTCCTCCTCGGCGGAGTCCGCCATGGACGCCTCGACGGATTTCACGCGTAGGTTCATGTGCACCCCCGGTATGCCCGCCACACCCCGCAGCGCCGCGCGCTCTCAGCGCACGATGTGCATCGCGCGCGCGGCATCCGTGAGCGAACCGGTGAGCGACGGGTACACCGGGAACGCCTCGGCGAACTCGTCGACGGTGAGCCGGTGCTCCACAGCGAGCGCGAGGGTGAAGATCAGTTCGGAGGCCTTCGGTGCGACGATGACGCCGCCGATGATCGCGCCCGAGCCGTTGGACGCGAAGAGCTTCACGAAACCGTCGCGGATGCCCATCATCTTCGCGCGCGGGTTCGACGCGAGCGGCAGCTTGTAGACGATGCCGGGTACGACGCCCTCCTCGATGCTCTTCTGCGTCCAGCCGACGGTCGCGATCTCGGGCTGCGTGAAGATGTTCGAGGTGATGTTGCGCTCCTCGGGCGGGTCGACGATGTCGCCCATCGCGTGGAACACCGCGGTGCGCCCCTGCATCGACGCGACCGACGCGAGCGGCAGGAACGTCGTGCAGTCGCCCGCGGCGTAGATGTTCGGAATCGAGGTGCGGGCGACGCGGTTCACGCGGATGTGCCCGCTCTCGGAGAGCTGCACGCCGGCATGCTCGAGACCGAGATCGGCGGTGTTCGGCACCGAGCCGACCGCCATGAGGCAGTGGCTGCCGCGAACCTCGCGCCCGTCGGTGAGGGTCGCGACGACCGTGTCGCCGTCGCGCACGACCGACTCCGCCCGCGACTTGTTCATGACCTTCATGCCGTTGCGCTTGAAGACCTTCTCGATCACGGATGCCGCATCGGCATCTTCTCCCGGAAGCACCTGGTCGCGGCTCGAGATGAGCGTGACCTTCGCGCCGAGCGCCCGGTACGCAGAGGCGAACTCGGCGCCCGTCACGCCGGAGCCCACCACGATGAGGTGCTCGGGGACCTCGGTCAGGTCGTACACCTGCTTCCAGGTGAGGATGCGCTCGCCGTCGGGCACCGCCGATGGAAGCACGCGGGGTGTGGCGCCCACCGAGATCAGGAGTGTGTCGGCCTCGATGCGGTCGAAGTCGGTGCCACCCTTGGCGGTCGACACGATGATCGCGTTCGAGCCGTCGAGCCGCCCCTCGCCCTGCACGAGGTGCACGCCGGCGTCGATGAGGTTCGAGCGCATGTCCTCGGACTGCTGCGAGGCGAGCCCCAGCAGGCGCTTGTTCACCGCGGCCAGGTTGATCGCCACGCTCGGCTTCACGGCTTTGTCGGCCTGGCCCTTCGCGTAGAACTGCACCCCGAGGTCGGCGGCCTCCTTCACCGCGTTCGACGCCTCGGCGGTCGCGATGAGCGACTTCGACGGCACCACGTCGGTGAGCACCGCGGACCCGCCCACGCCCGCGCGCTCGATGAGGGTGACCTCCGCCCCGAGCTGGGCGCCTGCGAGGGCGGCCTCGTATCCGCCCGGCCCTCCCCCGAGGACCGCGATGCGTTGCGTGCGCTCGAACTCGTAGGCCATGCTCACATTCTGTCAGCCGGGGGCCGCGGGGCGGCACACAAGCGCGGCCCTGCCGCGGCATCCGCCCGCTGATTAGAGTGGTGGGATGCATGCCGCCAACCCGCTCGATGATCCCGGCGCCGATCCGTTCGCCATCGCCGCCGACGCCGCCGCCCGAATCGCCGAGCTCACCGGCGTCGAACGCCACGACGTCGCCCTCACGCTCGGCAGCGGCTGGGGGCGCGCCGCCGACCTCATCGGCGAGACGACCTGCACGATCCCGGCGGCCGAGGTGCCCGGCTTCTCGAAGCCGGCACTCGAGGGACACGTCGGCACACTGCGCTCGGTGCTGCTGCCGAGCGGAAAGCACGCGCTCGTGATCGGCGCGCGAACGCACTTCTACGAAGACCACGGCGTGCGGCGGGTCGTGCACTCGGTGCGCACGGCTGCCGCCGCGGGCGCGACCACGATGATCCTCACGAACGGCGCGGGCGGCATCAAGGAGACCTGGACGCCCGGCACCCCCGTGCTCATCCGAGACCACATCAACCTCACCGCCGCCTCGCCGCTCGAGGGCGCCACGTTCGTCGATCTCACCGACCTCTACTCGCGGCGGCTGCGCGACCTCGCACGCGGGGTCGAGCCGAGCCTCGACGAGGGCGTGTACGTGCAGTTCCGGGGTCCCCACTACGAGACGCCCGCCGAGGTGCAGATGGCGAAGACGATCGGGGGGCACATCGTCGGGATGTCCACCGCACTCGAGGCGATCGCGGCGCGTCAGGCCGGCATGGAGGTCCTCGGCATGTCGCTCATCACGAACCTCGCGGCGGGCATCCAGAAGACGCCGCTCAGCCACGAAGAGGTGATCGAGGCCGGCCGAGCCGCTGAACCCGTCATCTCCGGGCTCCTCGCGAAGATCGTCGCGGAGCTCTAGGCCACCGCTCCCTGAGCTCGTCGAAGGGAGCCCGACCACCGCCTCGCTTCGACACGCTCAGCGAGCGATCCCGGAAGGACCACGGATGCCGCAGCACACCGATAGCCGCCACGCCGAACGCCTCGCCCGAGCCTCCGCCTGGATGGCACAGGACCCCGACCCGGAGACGCGCGAGGAGCTCGCCGCGCTCGTCGAGGGTGCGCGCGCCGGCGATGCCGCGGCATCCGCCGAGCTCGCCGATCGCTTCGACACGCGCCTCGCGTTCGGCACCGCAGGGCTGCGCGGCGAGATCGCGGCAGGGCCCAACCGCATGAATCGCGTGCTCGTGGCGCAGGCCGCGGCCGGGCTCGCCGCCTTCCTGCTCGAACGCGCCGGGTCGGGCTCCGCGCCCTCGGTCGTCGTCGGCTACGACGGGCGCAAGAACTCGGCGGTGTTCGCGCGCGATACGGCCGAGGTCATGGCCGGAGCGGGCGTGCGGGCCGTGCTCCTCCCGCGACTGCTGCCGACCCCGGTACTCGCGTTCGCGGTGCGCCACCTCGACACTGCGGCCGGTGTCATGGTCACCGCGTCGCACAATCCCCCGAACGACAACGGGATAAAGGTCTACCTCGGCGACGACGACCACGGTTCGCAGATCGTCGCCCCGGTCGACGCCGAGATCGCGGCGCACATCGTGCGGGTCGCCGAATCGACCACCGTGCCTGAGCTCCCCAGAGGCGACTTCGAGACGGCGACCGAGACGATCGTCGACGAGTACATCCGGCAGACGGCCCTCGTCGCCGACGCGCCCGCGGCCCAGCCGCGCGTCGCGTACACCGCGATGCACGGCGTGGGATGGGAGACCGCCGCGCGCGTGCTCGCCGCGGCCGGGTTCGACGCGCCCGCGGTCGTCGAGGCGCAGATCTCGCCCGACCCGGCGTTCCCGACCGTCGCGTTCCCCAACCCCGAGGAGCCGGGGGCGATGGACCTGAGCCTCGAGCGCGCCCGTGAGACGGGCGCCGAACTCGTCATCGCGAACGACCCCGACGCCGACCGCCTCGCGATCGCGATCCCGGATGCCTCGTCCGAAGGCGGCTACCGCCGCCTCACCGGCAACGAGGTCGGACTCCTCCTCGGCTGGCAGAGCGCCCGGCGCGCTCAGGCCGACGCCATCGGCGAGGGCGGCGCCGAGGGCACCCTCGCGTGCTCCATCGTCTCCTCGCCCGGGCTCGAGGCCGTCGCCGGCGCCTACGGCCTCGACTTCGAGGCGACCCTCACTGGCTTCAAGTGGATCTCCCGCGCTCCCGGCCTCGTGTTCGGCTTCGAGGAGGCGCTCGGATACCTCGTGAACCCCGAGACCGTGCGCGACAAGGACGGCATCTCGGCGGCGGTGGCGTTCCTCTCGCTCACCGCCGAGCTGAAGGCCGCCGGAAAGACGGTCGCCGACCACCTCGACGAGTTCGTCGAGCAATTCGGGGCGTTCGCCTCCGCGCAGATCTCCGTCCGCGTGACCGCGCTCTCGCGCATCGGCGAGATCATGGCGCGACTCCGGGCTTCGCCGCCGTCGTCGATCGGCGGCATCCGGGTCGAGCGCATCGAAGACCTGGCAGGCGGGTTCGGCGCGCTCCCGCCATCCGACGTGCTCCGCGTCGTGCTCGACGGCGGTGCGCGCGTGATGGTGCGGCCGAGCGGCACCGAGCCGAAGCTCAAGGTCTACATCGACGCGGTCTCCGAAACCGGCACCGTGGCCGAGCGCCGCGCCGCGGCATCCGACGCCGTGGCCGCCCTCGAAACGGGGATGCGCGAGCTCGTGCGTTGAACCGGGGGGTGAGGCCGTGAGCACCGCGCGACGTCCGACGCTAGCGGATGTCGCCGCGCTCGCGGGCACCTCGACGGCGGTCGTGAGCTATGTGGTCAACGACGGCCCGCGCACGGTCGCACCGGGCACCCGCCGACGTGTCGAAGCGGCCATCGAGACGCTCGGCTATCGCCGGAACTTGCTCGCCGGCGCCCTCAGCGCGGGGCGCTCGAACCTCGTCGCGCTCCTCGTGCCCGACTCTTCGAACGCGTTCTTCAGCGAGCTCGCACGCCAGGTCGAGGGTGAGGGGAACCGGCGCGGCCTGCTCACCCTGCTCGGAAACGCCGGCTACGACGCAGATGCCGAGCAGGAGTACCTCGCTGCGTTCTCCGACCTACGGCCGCGCGGCGTGCTGGTCGCGAGCATCTCGGGCGAGCACGAGGCGCCGGTCGACTGTCCGCGGGTGTACCTGCACTCCGCGCCCGCGCACACCCTCGACCGCAGCGTCGTGTTCGATGACGCCGCCGGTGCCCGCGCCGCAGTCGAGCACCTGCTCGATCACGGACACCGGCGCATCCAGTGCGTGACCGGCCCGAGCAGCTTCGGTCCCTCGGGGCGTCGCGAGGAGGGCTGGCGCGCAGCGATCGACGCCGTCGGCGCGACCGGCGCGCTGTACCGCACCTCCTTCGAGCGAGTGGAGGCCGAACGCGCCATGCTCGCGCTGCTCGACTCGCCCGACCGGCCCGCGGCCGTCTTCGCGACCACGGACGAGCTTGCCCTCGCGACCCTGCGTGCCGCGGCGGTACTGGGGGTCCGCGTGCCGCAGGAGCTCGCGATCGTCGGCTATGACGGCATCCGCGAGGCGCTGTACGGCAGCGTGCGGCTCACCACGGTCTGCCTGCCGCTCGAGCGGCTCGCCGCCGAAGCGTTCGAGGCGCTCGAGCGCTCCGCGAGCCGGCGGGAAGTTGCGCAGACACGCGGTCCGGACGTCGATCGGGCGAGCGGTTCAGCGCAGGCCGACGCACTGCAAGTGGTGCTGCATGGCACACTCCGCGTCGGCGAGACCTGCGGCTGCGGCATCCGCTGAACCGACGCGCTCAGCGCAACGCGGCGCGCTCGTGGATGACCCGGCCTCCCCGCATCGTGAGCGAGCAGCAGCCCGCGGCGCGTTCGACCATCGCACGCTCCACCGCTCCGTCACCACCGACCTGGACGTCGAACACCGCGAGGTCCGCCGGGCCGCCCTGCGTGAGGGTGCCGTATCCGTCCCCGTCGAGCCCCATCGCAGCAGCGCCGCCGAACGTCGCCGCGCGCATGAGCCTGGCGTGCAGGTCGTCGGCGGTGTAGCCCTGCGCTTGCGCGAGCACCGCGAGCTCGCGCACGTCGGCCATGAGGTCGAGCGAGGGCGTCGACGCGAGCGAGTCGGTGCCGACGGCGATGTCGTGCCCCTCGAACAGGTACGCGGCGACCGGCGCAGGATCGAGCCCGATCACGGCGTTGGATCGCGGGCACAGGGCGACGCGCGTGCCGCGCTGCAGCAAGAGGTCTCGGTCGGCGCGCTCCAGATAGATGGCGTGCGCGACGTGGGTGTGCTCGCCGAGCAGGCCGATCGAGTCCGCGTACCCGGCGGTGGTGTGCCCCGCTCCCCCGCGGCGCACGAGCTCGAATTCGTCACGGAGATCGCCGTAAGCGCCGAGCACCGACTTGCCGCCGTTCAGGTAGAGCTCGGCCTCGACCGCGGACTCGCCGAGGTGCGAGTGCAGCCGCAGCCCGCGCTCGCCCGCGATCGCGACGAGTTCGGTGATCACCGCGCCGTCGAGGCTGTACGGCGCATGCGGAGAGACGCCGTGCGGTACGCCGCTCGGCTCATCGAGCCAGTCGAGGAACTCGGCTCTGCCGCCCGACTGCCACCGCGAGTTGAACTGTCCGATCGCTTCGAGGTACTCGATGCCGCCGGCCCCGTGGCGGCCCAGGGCTCCGCGGGCCTCGTCGTTCGTGACGATCTCTGCGAACACCGTCGTGCCCGAAGCCACCGCCTGCCGAGCACCGTCGAGCGCGGCGGAACGCCAGTGCTCGGGATCGGTGACGGCCTCGTAGCGGTCTCCGAACACGTCGGACCAGTGCTCGAAGCTCGTGTAGCGGCCCCGGCCGACCTCGTCGAAGTGCGAGTACTGCAGGTGAGTGTGCGCGTTCACGAGGCCGGGCGTGATAACGCCCGGAAAGCGGTCGAGCGGCGACGAACGCCACTCGACAGGCATCTCCCCGAGGTGGCCCAGCCAGGCGATTCGGTCCCCGTCGACGACCACCGCGCCGTCGGCCACAGCGGCTCCCGAGATCGGCAGCACCCAGTCTGCGGCGATGACTCTACTTGTCACTGACCCCTCCGAAGCCTTTCGCCAGAGCCCGCTGCGCGACGGCGAACACGACGAGCGTCGGCAGCAGCGCGACCACCGCCGCTGCGGCCTGACCCTGCAGGTTCACATCCTCGCGAGTCGACAACGAGGTCGCCGCGAGCGTGATGGTGTAGACGGACTCGTCGCCCTGCAACAGGGTTGCGGCCACGAGCAGATCGCCGAACGTCCACACGAAGACGAGCGCGAACACCGACGCCATCGCAGGCTTCGACAGTGGCACGGCGAGATTCCAGAAGGTGCGGAAGACGCCCGCGCCGTCGAGCGTCGCCGCCTCGAGCATCTCGGCGGTGAGCACCTGCCCGAAGAAGGTGTGCACGAGGTAGAGCGCGAACGGCAGGCTGGCAACCCCGTTGACCACCCCCGCGACGACGAGGTTGTCGGTCAGTCCGCCGTTCGCGAGGATCACGAACACTGGGATGAGCCACGCGATCATCGGGATGGCATAGCCGGCCACGAGCACCCAGCGCAACGCACCGACGAGACGGCCGCGGTGGATGCGGAACCAGTACGCCGCGGCAAGCGCGGTGATGCCGCAGACCGCGCAGGCGACCGCGCAGACGATCAGTGTCGACACGAGGGCACGCCCGAGGTTCGCCTCGTTCCAGGCCACGACGAGGTTGTCGAGGGTGAAGCTGCGGGGCAGGCCGCCGGGCGAGGCGATGTAGTCGACGCGGTCGCGAAGCGCGGTCGAGATGAGGAGCACGAACGGCACCACGAATGGAACGGCGATGAGGATGGCGATGCCTGTCTTCAGGCGCCGGCTCGCCCCGATCGACATCATCCGCGCCCCCGTTCGACCGAGCGCCGTGTGATGGCCCGCAGCAGCCGTGGCACGCCGATGCCGAGGATCGGCACCAGCAGGATCATCAGGACGAGCACCACGGACTCGGCCGCGGCGATGCCGAAGAAGCCGAAACGCATGAACTTCTGGTAGATCGCGAAGTCGATGGTGGCGCTGGCGAGTCCGGGTCCGCCACCCGTGAGCACGAACACCCAGGCGAACATGAACAGGAAGATCGAGATCACCTGGAACATCGTCCAGAGCACGACCGTGGGGCGGATACTCGGCGCCGCGATGTGCCAGAGCTCTCGCCAGAACCCCGCCCCGTCGAGGCGGGCCGCTTCGAATATCTCCTGCGGCACGGCGCCGAGCGCCGCCGAGAAGATGAGCACCCCGGTGCCGAAGCCTGCCCAGAGCACGAGCACGATGATGACGGGCTTCACGAGTGAGGCATCCGTCAGCCACGGCAGCGCGATCGCGTCGAGTCCGATGCCGCTGAGGAAGCTGTCGATCGGTCCGCTCTCGGAGAGCAGGGAACGGAACACGAGTCCGACGATCGCCGGCGACATCACCGCAGGGAGGAAGTAGATCGAGCGGAAGAACCCGGGCGCAACCACGTGCTCGCGCAGCAGGTAGGCGACGACCAGCGGGGCGAGCACCCAGAGCGGCAGGCCGAGCAGGTAGAACAGCTGGTTGCCGACGACCTCCCAGAACTCGGGGTCGGCGAACAGTTCGGCGTAGTTCGCCGTGCCGACGAACGGTGAGACACCTCCTGGCTGCCAGTCGGTGAACGAGCGCACCAGCAGGTAGACCAGCGGGACGAAGAACACTGCCACCTCGAGCGCGACGAGCGGCAGCAGGAGCACCAGGCTGCTGCCGAAGAACCGTGCGTCCTCGGGTGAGTGGGCGCGTCGCCGCGCACCGCGCCCACTCTTCGTGTCCGGTGCCGCCATCGTGCGGGCATCCGGTGTCACTACCGTTCGAACATCCGGTGTCATGAGCGTTCGAACGCCTTACTTGCTCTTCTCGAACGCGGCCTGCGCCTGCTCGGTGAACGTCTCCACCGACATGTCGCCGCTGATCAGCGGGGCGGCGTTGCGCTCGTACACGGCGAGCACGGTCAGCGGGAAGGCGGCGAAGCCCGTGTGGTTCTCGGGGTTCTGCATGAGCGGCAGGAACGCCTGCTGGACGGGCGTCGCGCCCTCCACGGGAAGGCTCCCGAGGTTCGGCGGCACGCCGACGCTGTCCCAGAGGATCTGCTGGGCCTCGGGACTCGCCATGAAGTTCACGAATGCGACAGCGGCTTCGGGATGCTTCGTCCACTTCGTGACCGACCATCCGGCCTCCGCACCGGCATCGATCATCCCGGCCTCATGCGTGGACTCGGGGACCTGCGGCAGCGGCAGCACGGTCGTGCTCGGCACCGTCTCGCTCGCCGTGGCCGCCGTGCTGAGCGATCCGGTCGAGAACATGGCGGCTTGACCGGCGTAGAACTCGTTGAACGCGTCGTCGTACATGTTCAGGCCGAGCTTGTCGGAGCCGCCGAAGCACCCGGCCTCGTTCAGTTCGACGATGCGCTCGGTCGCGGTGACGAACAGTTCGTCGTCGACCGGGATCTCGCCGGCGACCCACTTGTCGAGGGTGGCGCGGTCCATCATCTGGCTCGAGATCATGTACATGAAGGTCTCGAAGAGGAAGCCGTCTTTCCAGCCGGCGGCCATCGGCTGGATACCCGCAGTGGCGAGCGTGCGGCAGGTGCCGACGAGGCTCTCCCAGTCCTTCAGTCCCTCGACCGGGTCGATGCCCGCCGACGCGAACAGGTCCTGGTTGACAAGCATCGAATAGCCGTATGTGCCGGTGGGCAGGATGTAGAGATTTCCATCGGGCGAGTAGTTGTCGTCGACGAACTTCAGGTCGGACTCGATCTCCGGCAGCATGGCGTCCTGCAGCGGGTAGAGGCCGTTGCGGTAGCTGTACGCCTGCGATCCGCCGTACATCGTGATGACGTCGGCACCCTTCCGCGCGACCGTGGCGTTGCGCACCTGATCGAAGTACTTCGGGTACGGCACGGTGTCGAGCTCGACGGTGATCTGCGGATACTCCTCTTCGAAGGCTGCGATCACCTCGTCGTACGCCTCGGTGCCGCCGTCGTAGTTGTCCGGCAGGAATGACCACACCGTCAGCGTGGCCTCCTCCTCGGGCACCTCACCGGCGGTGAGTGGGCCTGCGTCGACTGCAGCCCCTTCGCTGCAGCCGGTGAGCAGCAGTGTCCCGACCGCGACCGCGGCGAGCACAGCGCCGGCGCGCCGGGGGTACATGCGTGATGACACAGGATGTCCTTTCATCGGGTGTGAGTACGTGTGATCACCAGCTGCGCATGGCAGCTTCGAGTTGAGGGGTGAGCGGCTCGAGCGAGGCCCCTTCGTGCTGCAGTCTCGTGATCGCGACGGCCGCCTCCAGCTCGGCGGAGATCGGATAGATGCCGGGCGGCCAATCGCGGGCCTCCACCGCGATCTGCTCCGCAGCGAGCGCCTGCAGGGAGAGCGAGAGGTCCATGACCTCGATGGGGTTGCCCTCGCCATCGGTGCAGTTCAGGCAGTCGCCTTCGCTGATCACGAGCACCGAACGGCCGGAGGGCATCGTATACGCGGTCACCCCTGGGCGTACGGTCGCCGCCGTGCCGAGCGCGCCGAGTTCGGACATCGGCAGTTCGAAGTCGCCGCCGCCCGCGGTCGCGAGGATCACGTCGTCTGGCATGCGTTCCACGTGGGCGAACGTCACGGCGCCCGCGATGCCGGTCGCGGCGAAGACCACCTCGGCCTCCGGCGCAGCCTCGGCGAGACTCAGCACACGGTGGCCGTCGTGCACCGCCTGGAGCGCCTTGATCGGGTCGAGCTCGGTCACCAGCACGCGTGCGCCGAACGCCGCCGCATGCTTCGCGACACCCTTGCCGACCCAGCCGTACCCGACCACGACGACCACCCTGCCCGCGAGTTGGAGGTTCGTCACGTCCAGCAGGGTCATCACGCACGACTGGCCCGTGCCGTACACGTTGTCGAACAGGTACTTGCTCTTCGCGTCGTTCACCGAGATCACCGGCACTCGCAACGCGCCGTCGCCATGCATGGCATGCAGCGGGCGAACCCCGCTCGTGGTCTCCTCGGCCGCGCCGAGCAGCCCGTCGACGACCTCGGGGAACTCTCGGTGCGCGAGCCGGATGATCGAGGCGCCATCGTCGAGGATGATCTGCGGCGACGTCCCGAGATACTCCCGTGCGAGTTCGAGATCGCGCGCATCGTCGGCATCCCCTTCCGCGAACACCTGCAGGCCGGCCCGGCGAAGCGCGTCCGCTGTGGCCTGATCGGTGGACCGGCCCGGGCAGTAGACGCTCACCTCGGCCCCGGCGTCACGGAGCGCGAGCGCCAGGTTCGCCGTCTTCGGTTCGAGCACCAGGCCGACCCCGACCCGAAGACCGGCGAGCGTGCCCGATGCGGCAAGCCGCTCCGAGATCGACCGCAGTACCGGCATCCCGCGTGCCGCCCATTGGATGCGGGCGGTTCCGCTCTCCACGGGGCTCGCCGCGTCGATTCCTACGCTCACTGCGCCTCCGTCCCTTCGG
This sequence comes from Agromyces sp. NPDC058484, assembly GCF_042720415.1. Taxonomy (NCBI): domain Bacteria; kingdom Bacillati; phylum Actinomycetota; class Actinomycetes; order Micrococcales; family Microbacteriaceae; genus Agromyces; species Agromyces sp. NPDC058484. Next base: position 11,208 of record NZ_JBHXMP010000024.1, read on the forward strand.
AATTCACGTCGCGCCCGTCGATCCAGTCGGCGGCGTCGTCGGTCTGCTCGGGCCGTATCGGGTCGAGTACGACCCCGAGGCTCGCGAGCTTCGCGGCCGCGATCGCATCGTCGAGGGCAGCCGGGATGACATGCACGCCGGGCTCCAGCGCGGTGGTCGCCAGGTGGTGCACGCCGAGGCCCTGCACGGCGAATGTCAGGTCCATGATCTCGACGGGATGCCCGCTGCCGCCGGCGATGTTGACGAGGGCGCCGCCCGTGAGCACGTGCAGGTCGCGATCTCCGACCCGGTAGGTCGTGATTCCATCGCGGGGCTCTCGACGGCCACTGGATGCCGCGGCGATCGCATCGACGTCGACCTCGAGGTCGTGATGGCCCGCGTTCGCGAGGAGCACGTCGTTGCGGAGGTACGGAAGGTCGCGCTCGCCGATCGCTCGCATGCCGCCGGTGGCGGTGATCACCATGGTCGCCTCGGTGAGCACTTCGCGCGCGGGGCCGACGCGGTGGCCGTCCATGTGCGCCTCGAGCGCCCGCACCGGGTCGACCTCGATGACGCTGGTCCGCGCCCCCATCGCGCGGGCGTACTGCGCGATGCCGCGCCCGACGAAGCCGTACCCGACCACGACGACGACGGCACCGGCGATCTGGCGGTTGCTGAGGCGCAGCACCGCCTGCAACGTGGTCTGCCCCGTGCCGAACTTGTTGTCGAAGAGGTGCTTGCAGCGCGCGTCGTTCGCGGTGAGTGCCGGGAACGGCAGCTTGCCGGCGGCGGCGAGCGCGGCCAGCCGTGCGGTGCCGGTGGTGGTCTCCTCCGACACCCCCTTCAGTGCCGCGTATCGATCCGGCCGATGCCGCAGCATCCGCATCGTGAGCTCGGCTCCGTCATCGATGACGTATTCAGGCGCATGATCGGCGGCGGCGAGCAGTTCGCGTTCCCAGTCGGCGTAGTCGCCGCCGGGCTCGGCCACCACGGTCAGGCCGCGATCGCGGAGTGCCGCCACGACGTCGCCCCGAGTGGTGCGAGGATTGCTGCCCGCTACGATGACCTCTGCACCCGCGTCGGCGAGCACCGTCGCGAGGTAGGCGGTCTTCGCCTCGAGGTGCACGACGACGGCGATGCGCGCGCCGCGGAGCGCACCATCGCCGATCGTTCGACGGACGAAGCCGTTGAGCACCGGCGAGTATCGGCCCACCCAGTCGATTCGGCTGCGACCCTCGGCAACCTCCTCGGAGGCGCGCCGGCGCGGTGGACTGGTGACGAGTTCGGGGTTCGACATGGTCGAGTTCGCGACTCCCTCGAGTTCTGACGGAAGTGTCCGATGATGGCTCGCGCCGATGGGCGCTGGCCCGCCGGTCGGGCTGGCGATTCAACATAACTAAGCGCTTAGATTCACGCCGTCAGGAGCGAGCATTGTGTGCTCGAACGTGTGCAGACATCTTAACCATGGATTTCGTCCGCCGATAGCCGGATGTCGCATATGACGTCTCACGACGCACACGGCACCTTGTGCGTCGGCGTCCCGTCAGCCGAGGGATGCCTCGAGCTTCGTGCCGATCTCCTCGACATCGAAGTAGTTCGTCACTTCGATGACCTCCGCGAAGCTGCGTCCGATCGCTGCTCGAACGGCCGCGGCGAGTTCTGTGGAGGTGAGGATCACCTGCGCGTCGGCGGCCGCGTCCGCGACGCTCGCGAGGTCGCTCGCATCGACGTCGGCCGACAGCCCGAGTCGATCCAGCGCCCGCTCGGCGTTCACCTTCAGGATGGCGGAGGTGCCGACCCCGACGCCGCACACTGCGACGATCCTCATGAGCCGGCCGCGTCGTCGGTCGAGCCGCCTTCGGTCGGGCCGCCATCGGCCGGGGCGCCGTCGTTCGGGCCGCCGTCGGTCGGCGCCCCCATGCCGAGCAGCCCGCGCACCTCGTCGGCGGAGGTCGCGCGCGCGATGCGCCCGACGATGCGGCGGTCGTTGAACGTGTTCGCGAGCCGTGCGATGGACGCGACATGCTCCTCGGCGTTCGAGACCGCGAGCCCGACGACCACGCGCACCGGGTCGTTGTGCGGGTGTCCGAACGCCACGGGCTCGGCGAGCGTGACGACCGCGAGCCCCTCGCTCCGCACGTCGGCGCCCGGCCGCGCGTGCGCGAGAGCGAGGCCCGGCGCGATCACCACGTAGGCTCCGAACTCCTCGATGACGGCGATCATGCGGTCGGCGTACTCCGAGCGGGTGGAGCCCGATCGGGTGAGTGCGCGGCCCGCCGCGCGGACGGCTGCGCGCCAGTCGCCGACGCGGGCTCCGAGCACGACGGCCGTGTCGGGAAGCGGCGGAATCGTGGTCATGGGTTCCGTTCAGGAGGCGACGCCGGGCGGTGGAGCGGTGGTGGGGGTGGAGCGGTGGTGGGGCGGTGCTGGGGCGGTGGGGGTGCGGGGCAGTGCGGGGCGGGGTAATGCGGGGCGGATGCCTCGCGGCATCCGTTCAGGCTCGGTCGAAGCCGTCTTGGATCTGCTCGGCGAGCTCTTCGCGATCGTCAAGCGGCAGGAAGGCGGATGCCGCGGCGTTGAGCTGGAACGTCTCGAGATCGTCGAGGTCGTACCCGAACGCGTCGCTGAGCAGTGCGAGCTCGCGGGTGAGGCTCGTGCCGCTCTGCAGCCGGTTGTCGGGGTTCACCGTCACGCGGAAGCCGAGCTGGTAGAGCAGGTCGAATGGGTGATCGACGAGCTCGTCGCCCCAGGCGGCGATGGCGCCGGTCTGCAGGTTCGAGGACGGACTCGTCTCGAGGGCGATCTCGCGGTCGCGCACCCACTGCGCGATCGGGCCGAGCGAGACGTAGGTGTTGTCGTCGTCCTGCCGCTCGATCGTGAGGTCCTCGGCGATTCGCACGCCGTGGCCGAGCCGGAGCGCGCGGCCGTCGAAGAGTGCGCTGCGGATCGAGTCGAGTCCGTCGGCCTCACCGGCGTGCACCGTCACCGGCAGGTAGCTCGAGGCGAGGAAGTCGAACGCCGTGCGGTGCCGGCTCGGCAGGAAGCCCGCCTCGGGCCCGGCGATGTCGAACCCGACGACGCCGCGATCACGGTGCCGCACGGCGAGCTCGGCGAGCTCGAGACCGCGATCGTTGTGACGCATCGCCGTCACGAGCTGACCGGCACGGATGCCTCGGCCCTGGTGCCGGGCGTCGTCGATGCCCTGCTCGATGCCCGCCTGCACGGCCTCGACGACCTCGTCGAGGCTCAGCCCCCGGGCCAGGTGCTGCTCGGGAGCCCAGCGGATCTCGCCGTAGATCACGCCGTCGGCGGCGAGATCCTGCACGAACTCCCTCGCGACACGGGAGAGGCCGGCACGCGTCTGCATCACCGCGGTGGTGAGGTCGAAGGTCTTCAGGTACTCGACCAGCGAACCCGAGTTCGACTGCTCCGAGAGCCATGTCGCGAGAGCGTCGGCGTCGGCCGCGGGGGTTTCGAGGCCGAGCTCGTCGGCGAGTTCGAGGAGCGTCGCGGGGCGCAGCCCGCCGTCGAGGTGGTCGTGCAGCGAGACCTTCGGCAGGTCTCGGATGTTCGTGCCGTCGCCCTCGAGGCGGTACTCCGGGGGAATGTTCACGAGTCAACGATAGCGGCGAGCCTGCCGCGAAGTCTCGGTAATCTCGAAGCGTGAGATCAGCGACCGATGCGGTCGGCGATCAGCGGCCCGCCGTCGTCGACCGGATCGCCCGGGTCGCCGACGCGCCATGCGCCCTCGACCGCCTCGAGGGCGCGCGCGAACCGGGCGGGCTCGTCGGCGTGCAGGGTGAAGAGGGGTTCGCCCGCGCGCACCGTGTCGCCCGGCTTCGCGTGCAGATCGATGCCCGCGGCGTGCTGCACGGGATCCTGCTTGCGAGCTCGGCCGGCACCGAGTCGCCAGGCGGCGATGCCGAACGGCAGCGCCTCCTGCTCTACGAGCACGCCGTCGCGGTCGGCGGTCACCACGTGCTGTTCCCGGGCGACCGGCAGCGCGGCCTCGGGGTCGCCGCCCTGGGCGCGGATGGCCCGGTTCCACGTGTCCATGGCACGCCCGTCATCGAGGGCGGACTCGACGTCGACGTCGACCCTGCCGGCGAGCGCGAGCATCTCACGGGCGAGGGCCACGGTGAGCTCGCGCACGTCGGCGGGGCCGCCGCCGGCGAGCACCTCGACGGACTCGCGCACCTCGTTCGCGTTGCCGATCGCGCGGCCCAGCGGCACGTTCATGTTGGTGAGCAGGGCGGAGGTCGCCACGCCGGCGTCCTCGCCGAGCTCGACCATCGTGCGCGCGAGCTCGCGCGACCGCTCGATGTCCTGCAGGAACGCGCCCGACCCGAACTTGACGTCGAGCACGAGCGCGCCGGTGCCCTCGGCGATCTTCTTCGACATGATCGACGACGCGATCAGCGGGATCGCCTCCACGGTGCCGGTGATGTCGCGCAACGCGTAGAGCTTCTTGTCGGCCGGGGCGAGCCCCGAACCCGCGGCGCAGATCACCCCGCCGACGTCGCGCAACTGGGCGAACATCTCGTCGTTCGTGAGATCGGCCCGCCACCCGGGAATGGACTCCAGCTTGTCGAGCGTGCCGCCGGTGTGGCCGAGTCCGCGACCCGACAGTTGCGGCACCGCGACGTCGAACGTCGCGACGAGCGGCATCAGGGGCAGCGTGATCTTGTCGCCGACGCCGCCGGTGGAGTGCTTGTCGGTGGTCGGCTTGCCGAGGCCCGAGAAGTCCATGCGCTCCCCCGAGGCGATCATCGCCATCGTGAGGTCGCGGATCTCGCGTCGCGCCATGCCGTTCAGGAAGATCGCCATCGTCATGGCCGACATCTGCTCGTCGGCGACGTAGCCGCGGGTGTACGCGTCGACGAGCCAGTCGATCTGCGCCGTGGAGAGCTCGTCGCCGTCGCGCTTCGTGCGGATCAGGTCGACCGCGTCGAACGCCTCGACCGCGCTCACGAATTCGCCCCGTGGAACTCGGCGAGCTGGCGCGGCCCGAACGCGTCGGGCAGCACCTCGTCGATGGTCTTCACGCCCGACACCGTGTCGAGCAGCATCCCGTCGGCGGAGTGCTCGTAGAGGAGCTGCCGGCAGCGGCCGCACGGCATGAGGGTGTTGCCGTGGCCGTCGACGCAGGCGAACGCCACCAGCTTGCCGCCGCCCGACATGATGAGCGCCGACACGAGCGAGCACTCGGCGCAGAGCGTCACCCCGTACGAGGCGTTCTCGATGTTGCAGCCGCTCACCACTCGGCCGTCGTCGACGATCGCGGCCACGCCGACGGGGAACTCGGAATACGGCACGTAGGCCTTCGCCATCGCCTCGCGCGCGCGGTCGCGCAGCGAGTCCCAGTCGATCGCATCCGTTGCGGTCATGGTGCTCCCCCGTTCCAGGATGAGTCGGTTCCGGATGCCCCGGCCGGGGCATCAGCTCAGGACTTGATGTACGGCTTGCCGTCTGCCGCCGGCGGACGGGAATTCCCGACGAAGCCGGCGACGGCGAAGATCGTCACGACGTACGGCAGCATGAGCATGAACTCGCTCGGCACCGGCGACCCGATGACCGACAGCGTGTTCTGCAGGTTCGACGCGAAGCCGAACAGCAGGGCGGCGAGCGTCGCCTTGATCGGATCCCACTGCCCGAAGATCACGGCGGCGAGCGCGATGAATCCCGCACCCGCGGTCATCTCGCGGTTGAACGCGATGCCCGACCCGATCGTGAAGAAGGTCCCTCCGAGACCGGCGATCGCGCCGGCGAGCGTGACGTTCCAGAACCGCGTGCGGTTCACGTTGATGCCCACCGTGTCGGCCGCCTGCGGGTGCTCGCCGACGGCGCGCACCCGGAGGCCCCACCTCGTGTGGAAGAGGCCGACGTACACCAGCGCGACGGCGATGTACATGATGTAGACGACGACCGTGTGCCGGAAGAGCACCGGACCGATGATCGGGATGTCGCCGAGGATCGGGATGGGGAGCCGTTCGAATCGCGGCGGCGTGTTGAGCGTCGCGGCGTTCGGCGCGAGCACCTGGGAGTAGAAGAAGCTGGTGAGGCCGATCACGAGTACGTTCAGCACCACACCGACGATGACCTGGTCGACGTAGTACTTGATCGAGAACATGGCCAGCACCATGCCGACGAGCAGGCCGGCGACCATCGCAGCGACCAGCCCCGGCCACGGGTTCCCCGTGATCGAGGCAACGACGGCCGCGGTGAACGCGCCGGCCAGCAGCTGGCCCTCGATCGCGATGTTCACGACGCCGGCGCGTTCACCGATCACACCGGCGAGCGAACCGTAGATGAGCGGCACCGCCAGGCTCAGCGAGCCGTAGAGCAGGCCGACCATCGGAAGATCGGCACCGGCGCCCGCCCAGCTGAGGAAGCCGAACATGAACGCGATCGCGAACAGGATGGTGAGCCAGAGCGGAACCCGGCGTTCCGAGCGCACCAGCAGCACCGAGTACAGCGTCGCCACGGCGAGGAGGGCGACGACCGCCCAGAGTGCGGCCATGGCGGGCACGACGAGATCCGGCACCTGGATGGCGTCGGTCTCCCGCGACCACCGGTAGATCGTGTCACCGGACCGGGGGGCGAACACCGCGAGGGCGAGGGCGATGACGGTGAAGATGCCGAAGGCGATCGGCGCCTTCCAACTCGTCACGAACGTCGTCGACAGCGCCCCGGGCTGGGACGCGACGTGGGGCAGATCCGTGTTCGTCGTCACTTCGCCGTCACCTCCTTCGCCGTGCGCGATGGTTTGGGCCTGGCGTTCGGGTCTGGCAGGCCGAAGATCGTGCGCACGAGCGGCGGGGCCGCGATGAAGAGCACGATGAGCGACTGCACCACCAGGATGATCTCGATCGGCACGCCCTCGGCCGCCTGCATCGAGAAGCCGCCGGCCTTGAACGCGCCGAAGAGGATGCCGGCGGCGAAGGTGCCCCACGGGGTCGAACGACCGAGCAGTGCCACGGTGATGGCGTCGAAGCCGATGCCCGCGTCGATGCCGGCCGTGAAGCCCGTCGTGACCTGGCCGAGCACCTGGCTCACCCCCGCGAGGCCCAGCAGCGCTCCGCTGATGAGCATGGCGTAGACGTACATGCCCTTGACATTGATGCCGGCAACTCGCGCCGCGTTGGGATTGATGCCCACCGCGCGGAACTTGAAGCCGAGGCTCGAGCGGCTGAGGATCCACCACACGATGACGGTCGCGATGATCGCGAGCACGAATCCGAAGTGCAGGTTGAACGGCGCGGGAAGAGCCGGGAAGATCGCCGTGTCCTTCATCGGCGCGGTCTTCGGGTTCGACGAGCCCGGCGCCTGAAGCAGGCCCGGGGTGCGCAGCATCCAGGACACGAGGTAGAACGCGACGTAGTTGAGCATGATCGTGACGATCACCTCGTGCGCCCCGGTGCGCGCCTTGAGGAGGCCCGCGATGCCCGCCCAGAGCGCACCGCCGACGAGACCGCCGATGAGGGCGACGAGCATGTGCAGGCCCCAGGGCAGGTCGAAGCCGAAGCCGATCCACCCCGCGACGGATGCCGCGATGAGCATCTGGCCGCGACCGCCGATGTTGAACATGCCGACGCGGAACGCGAGAGCCACGCCGAGGCCACCGGCGATCAAGGGTGTCGCGAACAGCAGCGTCTGCGTGAGTGGTCGGATGCCGGAGAGGAAGTCGTCGCGCCGGAAGTTGTAGATCGCCCCCTGGAAGAGCGCGGAGTACGCACCCGACACCGACTGCCAGATGGCGGCGAGGGTGTCGCCGGGCCGTGCGAAGAAATAGACGCTGGTCTCCTGTACCCGCTCGTCGGTGAAGGCGATCATGATGGCACCGACCACCAGGGCGAGGAACACCGCCAGCACCGAGATGATGGCGTTGCCCGTCGCGATCTGGTTCAGCATCGTGTGCCACTTCGAGGGGGGCGGCGCCCCGGTGCCCACGCCCGCGGCCATGCCGCCCGGACCGGATCCTGTCGTCTGCGCGTCCTCGGTGGCGGTGCCCCCCTCGGGTGAGGACGCCACGGGCACTTCGATCGCGACGTCGGCGTCGAGTTCGTGGGCCCGCGGCACATCGCCCCGCGAATCGCTGGGGTCGCTCATGCGGCCACTCCTTCTGCAGGCACTTCCCCGGCCATCATGAGGCCGAGCTTGTCGCGCGGGGTGTCGCCGGGCACGATGCCGACGATTCGTCCGCGGTACATCACCATGATGCGGTCAGCCAGCGCGGCCACCTCGTCGAGTTCGGTCGACACGACGACGACGGGCACGCCCGCGTCACGGGTCTCGACGATTCGCTTGTGGATGAACTCGATGGAGCCGACGTCGACGCCGCGCGTGGGCTGGGCTGCCACGAGCAGCCGGAGCTCGCGGCTCAGCTCGCGGGCGAGCACCACCTTCTGCTGGTTCCCGCCAGAGAGCCGACCGGCGTGCGTGTCGATCGACGGCGTGCGGATGTCGAACTCCTCGACCTTCTCGCGCGCGAACTCGGCGAGCACGCCCCGCTGCAGATTGCCGGCCCGTACGAACGGCGGGCTCTCGCTGCGGTCGAGCATCAGGTTCTCTGCGATCGTGAACTCGCCGACCAGGCCGTCCTCGTTGCGGTCTTCGGGCACGAACCCCACGCCGGACTCGAGGATCTTGCGCACGCCGGCGCCGCCCAGCTCGATGCCGTCGAGGTTGATCGACCCGTGCACGCGCTCCTGCAGCCCGAGGAGCGCCTCGGTGAGCTCGGTCTGCCCGTTGCCCTGAACTCCGGCCACGGCGAGGATCTCACCGCGGCGCACCTCGAAGCTCACGTCGTTCACGACGAGCTGGCCGATCTGGTCGACGACCGTGAGGCCCTCGACGACGAGCGCGGCATCGCCGAGCTTCGGTTCTTCCTTCTGCACCGTGAGTTCGACGGCACGGCCGACCATGAGCGAGGCGAGCTCGGCGTTCGTGGCGGTCGGCGACGCCTCGCCGACCACCTTGCCGAGTCGGATGACCGTGATGCGGTCGGCGACCTCGCGCACCTCGCGGAGCTTGTGGGTGATGAACACGATCGACGTGCCGGACTCCTTGAGCTGGCGCATGATGGCCATCAGCTCGTCGGTCTCCTGCGGGGTGAGCACCGCGGTCGGCTCGTCGAAGATGAGCACGCGGGCGTCGCGCGAGAGCGCCTTGATGATCTCGACGCGTTGCTGCACGCCGACGGGCAGGTCGTCGACGAGCGCGTCGGGGTCGACGTGGAACCCGAACCGCCGCGAGATCTCATTGACCTTCTCGCGTGGCGCGGCCAGGTCGAGCATTCCGCCCGCCTTGGTGTTCTCGTGGCCGAGCATGACGTTCTCGGCGACGGTGAAGACCGGAATGAGCATGAAGTGCTGGTGCACCATGCCGATGCCGGCGGCCATCGCGTCACCGGGACCCGCGAAGTGCTGCACCTCGCCGTCGAGGAGCACCTCGCCGTCGTCTGCTTGATACAGGCCGTAGAGCACGTTCATGAGCGTCGACTTGCCCGCCCCGTTCTCGCCGAGGAGTGCGTGGATCTCGCCGGCCTCCACGGTGAGGTCGATGTGGTCGTTGGCGACCAGGCTGCCGAATCGCTTCGTGATGCCGCGAAGTTCGAGCTTCATGTCCCCGATCCTAGTGAGTGGGCCGCATCCGTCGGAGGGGCTGCACGAATGTTGAAGTGGCCGGATGTCGCGTGCTCAGATGTTGCGCATCACGCGCCATTGCGCACCCGTACGCCGATCGGGGAGGCCGGCTGTCGCCGACCTCCCCGAATACCCGGTCCTTGAGCCTGCCGAAGGGCTACTCGGCGAGGTAGGACTGGACCTCGACGTCACCCGCGATGATCGCGGCCTGGAGGTCGTCGAGCTCGCCCTGGAGCGTGTCGGAGACCTTCGACTCGAAGTCGTGGAACGGCGCGATGCCGACGCCGCCGTTCTCGAGCGTGCCGACGTACGCCTCGGGGTCGAACTCGCCGTTGCCCGCTGCGAGCACCGCCTCGTAGGTGGCGACGTCGATCTGCTTGAGGATGGAGGTCAGCATGAGGTCGGCGACCGACGGGTCGGTCTCGGTGAAGTCGGCGTCCACGCCGATCATCGCGATCTCACGGGGTGCCTCACGGATCGCCGCCGCCGCCGACTGGTAGATCGGGCCGCCGACGGGCAGCATCACGTCGACGTTCTGGTCGATGAGGCTCTGGGCGACCTGGCGGGCGGTGTCGTTGGCTTCGAAGCCACCGGTGAAGAGACCGTCGGTGCCGTCCCAGCCGAGCACCGTGACGGCCTTGCCCTTCTGCTCGCTGTAGTAGTCGACGCCCTGCTTGAAGCCGTCCATGAAGATCGACACGGTCGGGAAGTTCATGCCGCCGAAGGTGCCGACCGTGTTGGTCTTGGTGTAGTCGGCAGCCGCATAGCCGCCGAGGAACGCCGCCTGAGCCGTGTTGAAGAGGACCGGCTTGATGTTCGGCGCGTCTGTCTCGTCATCGAAGTCGTTGTCGGCGGCGTCGTCGATGATGACGTACTCGATGTCGGGATTGGCGAGCGCCGACTCGACCGTCGCGGCCGAGAGCGCGAAGCCGACCGTGACGATCAGGTTGCAGCCCTGGTCGACGAGGCTCGTGAGGTTCGGCGCGTAGTCGGTCTCGGACTGCGACTCGACCGTGATCGGCTCGACGCCGAGCTCGTCGGCGGCCTTGGTGAGGCCCTCGAAGGCCAGCTGGTTGAACGACTTGTCGTCGAAGCCGCCGGCGTCGGAGACCATGCAGGGGACGAAGTCGCTCCCCGCCTCGTCAGTGCCGCCATCCGTCTCCTCGGGAGCGGCTGCGCAACCGGCGAGCAGCACGGCTGCGCCGAACATCGCGAGACCGCCGAGCGCGGCCTTCCTGGTGGTGACCTTCACTGTGTCCTCCAAAAGACTGCGCCCCGTCGGTTCGGGGCCCGTGTCGTCACGTTACCGAATGTTGCGGTCGGCGCTCACGTGTCGTGGGCCTGCGACATCCAATGGTTATCAAGACGCGATGTTCTGCTCATATGAGCAGAACGGATGCCCCGCGAACGGGGGTGTCAGGGCGCGCTCGGCGACTCGACCTGCAACTCCCCCGCGATGATCGCCTGGCGGAGTCCCTCGATCTCGCCGTCGAGTCCCGGCGTCACGAGGGGCGCGAGGTCGTGGTACGGGGCGATCTCGACGCCGCCGTTCTCGAGGGTGCCGACGTAGGGCTCGTTCGTGAACGAGCCGTCCAGCACCTCGCCCACGATCTGCACCATGGCCTCCTGCGTGCGCTTCAGCACGCTCGTGAGGATGACGGGGCGGAATTCCGCGGAGAGGGTCTCGAAGCCGTCGCTGTCGACCCAGATCACCGAGACGTCGCCGCGCTCGACGGCTGCCGAGGCCGCACCCTCACCCACCTGGCCTGCGACGGGCAGGATGACGTCCGCGCCCTGGTCGATGAAGCCCTCGGTGAGCGCCTTGCCCTTGTTGATGTCCTCGAAGTCGCCGGTGAACGCCCCGTCCTGCGTCGCCTTGTCCCAGCCGAGCGCGCGCACGGCGGTGCCATGCACCTCGTTGTACTTCGCCACGCCGTCGACGAAGCCGTCCATGAAGAGGGTGACCGGCGGCTGGTTGCCGCCGCCGAAGGTCGCCACGACGCCGGTCTTCGAGACGCCGGCGGCGAGGTATCCGGCGAGGTACGCCGCCTGTGCCGTGTCGAAGACGACGGGCTTCACGTTCTCGGCCTCGACCGTCTCGTCGACGATCGCGAACGCGATCCCGGGGTTCGCGCCGGCCTGGTCGAGCGTCGCGTCGGCGAGCTCGAAGCCGACCGTCACGATGAGCTCGCAGCCCGAGCCGACGGCCTGCTCGACGTTCGGTGCCAGGTCGGTCTCGCCGGTGGAGACGATGGCCTCGGCCTCGATGCCGAACTCCTCCTCGGCCTGCTGCAGGCCCTCCCAGCTGGACTGGTTGAACGAACGGTCCTCGAGTCCGCCCGAGTTCGTGACCATGCGCACGCACGACTCGCTCGCGGCGTCGGTTCCGCCGCTCTCGGGCGCGGGCGCGCATGCGGCGAGTGCGACGGATGCCGCGACGAGCGCCGCCCCGTAGCCGAACCATCGACGCATCGACATCCGCTGCCCCGTTCCCTCGCCTGCCCTCAAGCCAACGGTACGCCTCAGAGCACGTCGTTCGATCCGCCGAGCCGGAGGGCGTCGACGACCGCCTTGACCCGCTGGGCGTGCTCGCTCGTCGTGACGAGGAGCGCGTCGGGCGTGTCGACCACGACGATATCGTGCACGCCGATCAGGCTGATCACCCGCTTCGAGCGGCTCACCACGATGCCGCTGGACGCATCGGCGAGCACGCGTGCGTTCTCGCCGAGGATCGCGAGCTCACCCGACCGGCCCGCGGTGTTCAGCTTGGCGAGCGAGGCGAAGTCGCCCACGTCGTCCCACTGGAAATGGCCGCGGATGACCGCGAGTCGTCCGGCCGCCGCCGCCGGCTCGGCGACCGAATAGTCGATGGCGATCTTCTCGAGCGTCGGCCAGATCCGGTCGACCGCCGGGCCGCGCGTCGCGGGATCGTCCCAGGCCGCGGCCAGCTCGACGAGCCCCGCGTGCAGCGCGGGCTTGGTGCGCGCGAGCTCCTCGAGGAGCGTCGACGCCCTCGCGATGAACATGCCGGCGTTCCAGAGGTGGTCGCCGCCGGCGAGATACCGCTTCGCGGTGTCGAGGTCGGGCTTCTCGACGAAGTTCGACACGGCCTCGACGCGCCCGGCGTGCGGGACGTCGATCGGGCCGCCGCACTCGATGTACCCGAATCCCACGGCCGGCTCGGTCGGGGTGATGCCGATGGTCGCGATGTAGCCGGCGCGCGCGGCGGCCACGGCGTCGGCGACCGCCGACCGGAACAGGGCGTCGCCTGAGATGACGTGGTCGGCCGCGAACGAGCCGATCACCACGCCGGGCTCGCGGCGCTCGAGGATCGCGGCGGCGAGGCCGATCGCGGCCGTGGAGTCGCGCGGTTCGCTCTCGAGCACGATGTTCGCGTCGGCGAGCGCCGGGAGCTGCGCCTCGACCGCGGCGCGGTGGGCACGACCCGTGACGACCATCACGCGCTGCTCGCCCGAGAGCGGGGCGAGCCGGTCCCACGTGTCCTTGAGGAGCGTCTGACCGGAGCCCGTCAGGTCGTGCAGGAACTTCGGCGCATCCGCCCGGGAGAGCGGCCACAGCCGCGAACCGACGCCGCCGGCCGGGATGACGCTGTAGAAGCCGTCGAGGGGAAGGGGTGCGTCGGACATGGGTCCGAGGATACCGGGACGATGCGGGGAGGATGCCGCACGCGGCATCCGCTCGCCGATCTCTCTCGACATCGAGAGAGTTAGGCAGCCCTAAGCGGCACCGCGTGTAGCTCGGGTCTAGACTCGGATCGGGCCGTTCGGCCGTCATGCCCCATGCGCGGGGCGCTCCACACAGCCAGAAGGGGTGTTCATGCCAGAGACCTCGGCAGGAACCCTGACCGCATCCGGGAAGCCGGCGAAGCAGAAGCCGGGCGGCACGCTGTATCGCGGTCGCGAGGGCATGTGGTCGTGGGTGCTGCACCGCATCACCGGTGTCGCGATCTTCTTCTTCCTCCTCGTGCACATCCTCGACACGGCCCTCGTGCGGGTGAGCCCCGAGGCGTACAACGCCGTCATCGGCACGTACCAGACGCCGATCATGGGGCTCGGCGAGGTCGCGCTCGTCGGCGCGGTCGTGTTCCACGCGTTCAACGGCCTGCGCATCATCCTCGTCGACTTCTGGAGCTGGGCCACGCGCAACCAGAAGGTGCTGTTCTACATCGTCGTCGCCCTCTGGGTGGTCACGATGCTCGCCTTCGTGCCGCGGCACCTCATGAACGTCTTCAGCCACTAGGGAGCGAGCACATGACGGTCATCGAATCCCCTCGCACCCCGGCTCGTCCCGCACCGCGGCGCGGCCCCAATCTCGAGAAGTGGGGCTGGATCTACATGCGTGCGTCGGGCGTCGTGCTCATCGTGCTCATCTTCGGCCACCTCTTCACGAACCTGATGGTCGGCGAGGGCGTGAAGGCCATCGACTTCGGCTTCGTCGGCGGCAAGTGGGCCGATCCGTTCTGGCAGTGGTGGGACGTGCTGATGCTCTGGCTCGCCCTGATCCACGGCGCGAACGGCATGCGCACGCTCGTGAACGACTACACGAGTCCCGGCACGGTGCAGAGGCTGCTGAAGGGCGGCCTCCTGGTCTCGGCGGTCGTGCTCATCGTGCTCGGCACCCTCGTCGTGTTCACGTTCGAGCCGTGCCCCGCGGGCGCGCCCGCCGACCTGCTTCCCTCGTTCTGCCCCGCCGTCTAGTTCCATCCCGCGTAGGAGACCCGTGAATTCCGAGAGCGCCCACGTCGAGACGAAGACCATCGACGGCGTCCACTACCACCAGTACGACATCGTCATCGTCGGCGCCGGCGGCGCGGGCATGCGAGCGGCAATCGAGGCCGGGCCGGGCGCGAAGACCGCGGTCATCTCGAAGCTGTATCCCACTCGCTCGCACACGGGCGCCGCGCAGGGCGGCATGGCCGCCGCGCTCGCGAACGTCGAAGAAGACAGCTGGGAGTGGCACACGTTCGACACGGTCAAGGGCGGCGACTACCTCGTCGACCAGGACGCCGCCGAGATCCTCGCGAAGGAGGCCATCGACGCGGTCATCGACCTCGAGAACATGGGCCTGCCCTTCAACCGCACGCCCGAGGGCAAGATCGACCAGCGCCGATTCGGCGGCCACACCCGCGACCACGGCAAGGCGCCCGTTCGCCGCGCCTGCTACGCGGCCGACCGCACCGGCCACATGATCCTGCAGACGCTGTTCCAGAACTGCGTGAAGCTCGGCATCGAGTTCTACAACGAGTACTACGCGCTCGACCTCGTGATGACCGACGTCGACGGAGTGTCGCAGCCGTCGGGCGTCGTCGCCTACGAGCTCGCGACGGGCGAGCTGCACGTGTTCCAGGCCAAGGCGATCATCTTCGCCACCGGCGGGTTCGGCAAGATCTACAAGACCACCTCGAACGCGCACACCCTCACGGGCGACGGCGTCGGCATCGTCTGGCGCAGGGGCCTGCCCCTCGAGGACATGGAGTTCTTCCAGTTCCACCCGACCGGACTCGCCGGCCTCGGCATCCTCCTCACCGAGGGCGCCCGCGGCGAGGGCGCGATCCTCCGCAACGCCTCGGGCGAGCGGTTCATGGAGCGCTACGCGCCCACCATCAAAGACCTGGCGCCCCGCGACATCGTCGCCCGCTGCATGGTGCAGGAGGTCGCCGAAGGGCGCGGAGCCGGGCCGCACAAGGACTACGTGCTCCTCGACTGCACGCACCTGGGCGCCGAGGTGCTCGAGACGAAGCTCCCCGATATCACCGAGTTCGCGCGCACCTACCTCGGCGTCGACCCCGTGTTCGAGCCCGTGCCGGTCATGCCGACCGCGCACTACGCGATGGGCGGCATTCCCACGAACATCAACGCCGAGGTGCTGCGCGACAACACCACGGTCGTGCCCGGCCTCTATGCCGCGGGCGAGTGCGCGTGCGTCTCGGTGCACGGCTCGAACCGCCTCGGCACCAACTCGCTGCTCGACATCAACGTCTTCGGAAAGCGCGCGGGCCGCAACGCGGTCGAGTACGTGAAGTCGGCCGACTTCCTGCCCCTGCCCGAAGACCCCGCCGCAGCCGTTCGACGCATGCTCGACGAGCTTCGCGATTCGAACGGCACCGAGCGCATCGCGGCGATCCGCAAGGAGCTGCAAGACGAGATGGACAAGAACGCGCAGGTGTTCCGCACCGACGAATCGCTCGCCCACGTCACCGAGGTCATCGCGGGCCTCCGCGCCCGCTATCGCAACGTCGCCGTGCAAGACAAGGGAAGGCGCTTCAACACCGACCTGCTCGAGGCCGTGGAGCTCGGCTTCCTCCTCGACCTCGCCGAGGTCGTCGTGTTCTCGGCGCGCAATCGGGAGGAGAGCCGCGGCGGTCACATGCGCGACGACTTCCCGAACCGCGACGACGAGAAGTTCATGCAGCACACGATGGCCTACCTGTCGGGCGACGCGCACTCATCCGATGCCGCCGACCACATCCGGCTCGACTGGAAGCCGGTCGTCATCACCAACTACCAGCCGATGGAGAGGAAGTACTGACGTGAGCACTGCGATCGTAGAGAAGCAGTCGGCGGATGCCGCGCTGCAGTCGTTCACCGTCACCTTCCTGATCCGCCGCTTCGACCCCGATGTCGACACCGAGCCGCGGTGGCAGGACTTCGACGTCGAGATGTACGCGACCGACCGCGTGCTCGACGCCCTGCACAAGATCAAGTGGGAGCAGGACGGGTCGCTCACGTTCCGCCGCTCGTGCGCGCACGGCATCTGCGGCTCCGACGCCATGCGGATCAACGGCCGCAACCGCCTCGCGTGCAAGACGCTCATCAAGGACCTCGACATCTCGAAGCCGATCTACGTGGAGGCCATCAAGGGACTGCCGCTCGAGAAGGACCTCGTCGTCGACATGGAGCCGTTCTTCGCGAGCTACCGCGAGGTGCAGCCGTTCCTCATCGCGAACTCTCAGCCCGAGGCCGGCAAGGAGCGCGTGCAGTCGATCGCGAAGCGGGAGATCTTCGACGACACGACGAAGTGCATCCTCTGCGCCGCGTGCACCTCGTCGTGCCCCGTGTTCTGGACCGACGGGCAGTACTTCGGCCCCGCCGCCATCGTCAACGCGCACCGGTTCATCTTCGACTCGCGCGACGACGCGGCATCCGTTCGGCTCGACATCCTGAACGACAAGGAGGGCGTGTGGCGCTGCCGCACCACCTTCAACTGCACCGATGCGTGCCCCCGCGGCATCGAGGTGACGAAGGCGATCGCCGAGGTCAAGCAGGCGATCATGCGCGGCAGACCCTGACCTGCCGGAGCGGCCGAGGCGCCATCGCTAGTCTTGGTGCGTGAGCCTCCGCGACCGACTCGAGGAGCCCGTCAGCCGGGTGAGCACGCTGACGCGGAAGACGCTCGCGCTCTTTCCGGTGCGCGTCTGGCGGCACTTCCTGGCGCGCAACGGATTCCTGCTCTCGTCGGGCATGAGCTACCAGGCGCTCTTCGCGATCTTCGCCGCCGTGTACGTGGTGTTCGCCGTAGCCGGCATCTGGCTCACCGGCAACCCCGCGACCCTCGACGCGTTCGTGACGCTCCTCAACACGTATGCGCCCGGGCTCATCGGCCCCGACGGCATCATCTCGACGGATGAGCTCACCGAAATCGCCTCCGCCAGCACGAGCCTGTTCGGGTGGACCGGTGCGGTCGCCCTCGCCGGGCTCATCTGGACGGCGATCGGATGGATCACCTACGCGCGCATCGCCGTGCGAAGCATCTTCGGCCTCCCCAAGGACATGCGCGCCTACGTGCTCCTGAAGGCCCGCGACTTCCTCGCGGGTCTCGCCTTCGGCACGATCCTCATCGTCGCGACGGTGCTGTCGGTGGCGACCACCGCCCTGTTCAGCTGGGTCATGGGCCTCGTCGGCCTGCCCACGGACTCGGCGGTGTGGAACTTCTTCGTGCAGGGCGGCGCCCTGGTCGTCGTCTTCGCCATCGACACCCTCGCACTCGCCGTGATGTTCCGGTTCCTCTCGGGCGCGACGATGCCGTGGCGACGGATGTGGGTCGGATCCCTCCTCGGGTCCGCGGCGCTCTCCGTGCTGCAGCTCCTCGGCGGATTCCTGATCACGGGTGCGAGCAGCAACCCGCTGCTGGCGACGTTCGCGGTCTTCATCGCGCTGCTGCTGTGGTTCCGGCTCACGAGCATCGTGATCCTCGTGGCCGCGAGCTGGATCGCGGTGGAGGCGGCCGACAACAACGAGACCCTGCGCCGGGTGACGCCCGAACAGCTCCTCGCCGAGGAGCGCGAGAGTGAGCAGCGCGCGCTCGTCACGGCGGCGCGCGTGCGAGTGCGCGAGGCGCAACAGGAGGTCGCCGCGGCGAACTGGCTGGAACGCTTCGTCGCCACGCGTCGGCTCGCGCGAGCCGAGGAGGAGCTGGAACAGGCGGAGGCCGGCCTCGAGCCGGCACCGCCGCGGAACGACGTCGGAGGGCTCCCGTAGGATCGAGGGCATGCCCCCCGCGAAGCCCCTCCGTGTTGCCAGCGTCAACGTCAACGGAGTGCGAGCCGCGTTCCGCCGGGGCATGGGCGGCTGGCTCGCCGGGCGCGAGGTCGACATCCTCGCCATGCAGGAGGTGCGCGCCTCGACCGAAGACCTGCAGGGCCTGCTCGGCGAGGAATGGGACATCCTGCACGATCCGGCGACGGCGAAGGGGCGCGCGGGCGTCGCGATCGCGAGCCGCAATCGCGCGCACATCCACCGCGTCGAGCTCGGCGCCCCCGAGTTCGACAGTGCCGGGCGGTGGCTCGAGGCCGACTACGAGGTCGACGGCCGCGTGGTCACCGTGGTGAGCGCCTACGTGCACTCGGGCGAGGCCGACTCCCCGAAGCAGGTGGAGAAGTACCGATTCCTCGACGCCATGGAGGCGCGGCTCCCCGAGCTCGCCGCGCACTCCGAGCTGGCGCTCGTCGTCGGCGACCTCAACGTCGGTCATCGCACGCTCGACATCCGCAACTGGCGAGGCAACGTGAAGCGTGCCGGCTTCCTGCCCGACGAGCGTGCCTACTTCGACCGCTTCGTCGGCACCGAGGCAGACGAGGGCTACAACCGCGGCGCCGGCCTCGGCTGGGTCGACGTCGGCCGCCGGTTCTCGGGCGAGGTCGACGGCCCGTACTCCTGGTGGTCGTGGCGCGGCAAGGCGTTCGACAACGACACCGGCTGGCGCATCGACTACCACCTCGCCACCATGCGACTCGCCGACGCCGCTGTCGTCCACTCGATCGACCGCGCCGAGACGTACGACACCCGATGGTCCGACCACGCTCCCGTCGTCGTCGACTACGCCATCTGACCCTCCTGCCGACAAGGATCCCCAACGAATGAGCACCCCCCGTCCCGTCGTCTTCTCGGGCATGCAGCCCTCGAGCGATTCGCTGCACCTCGGCAACTACCTCGGCGCGCTCGTGAACTGGGTCGCGCTGCAAGACGAAGCCGACCCGATCTACTGCGTGGTCGACCTGCACGCGATCACCGTGGGCCAAGACCCGAGGGCCCTGCACGAGAGCACCCGGCGCACTGCCGCGCAATACCTCGCGGCCGGCGTCGACGTCGAGCGTGCGACCCTCTTCGTGCAGTCGCACGTGCCGGCGCACGCCGAGCTCGCGTGGGTGCTCGGCACCATCACGGGGTTCGGCGAGGCCGGCCGTATGACCCAGTTCAAAGACAAGTCGACCAGGCACGGGTCGGATGCCACGACGGTCGGCCTCTTCACCTACCCGGTGCTGATGGCCGCCGACATCCTGCTCTACGGCACCGAGCTCGTGCCGGTCGGCGACGACCAGCGCCAGCACCTCGAGCTCACACGCGACATCGCCGGCCGCTTCAACTCGCGCTTCGGCGGCACCTTCGTCGTGCCCGAGGCGCTCGTCGCCAGGGAGTCGGCCCGCATCTACGACCTGCAGGATCCGACCGCGAAGATGTCGAAGTCGGCTGCTTCCGAGGCCGGGCTCGTGAAGCTCATGGACGACCCCGCGGTCACCGCGAAGAAGTTCCGCAGCGCCGTCACCGACACCGGCCGCGAGGTTCGCTACGACCCGTCGGAGAAGCCCGGCATCTCGAACCTGGTCGACATCCTCGCCGCCACCACCGGGCGCACGATCGCCGAGATCGAGGTGGAGTACGAGGGTCGCGGGTACGGCGACTTCAAGAAGGACGTCGCCGAGGCGGTCGTCGACCGGCTCGCGCCGATCCGCACGCGCACGCTCGAACTGCTGGAAGATCCGGCCGAGCTCGATCGGCTCCTCGCGATCGGCGCAGAGCGCGCGAGCGAGCGGGCAGAGCGGATGCTCCGCACGGTCTACGACCGCGTCGGCTTCGTGCGTCGGG
Source organism: Agromyces sp. NPDC058484 (assembly GCF_042720415.1). NCBI lineage: Bacteria > Bacillati > Actinomycetota > Actinomycetes > Micrococcales > Microbacteriaceae > Agromyces > Agromyces sp. NPDC058484. Next base: position 31,213 of record NZ_JBHXMP010000024.1, read on the forward strand.
GCTGACATGCGGCCGGTCGCGCTCCGCACTCCGCGACTGGTGCTCGACCTGCCCGCGCCGGCCGACGCCGACCTCGTCACGCGCTACTGCCAGGACCCGCTCTTCGAGCGGTGCCTGACCACGCCGTGGCCGTACTCCCGCGCCGACGCCGAGGCATTCCTCACCACGCATGTGCCCCACTCGTGGGCGAGCGGCATCGAACCGACCTGGGCGATCCGGCGTCACCGAGGCGGGATCCTCCTCGGCGTGATCAGCGTGCGCGAGGCCCAGCACGAACTCGGGTACTGGATGGGCGCCGAACATCGGGGCATCGGACTCATGAGCGAGGCGGCGAGGGCCGTGGCGGAGTGGACGCTCGGCGGCGGCATCCAGGGGGCGAGCACCGTGTTCTGGCGAGCGGTCGTGGGCAACGTCGCGTCGGCCAGGGTGGCGCGAGCGGTCGGGTTCCGGCGCATCGAACCCGACGACGCGATCGTGCCTACGCGCGACGGCGGCACACTCCCGGCATGGTACGCGGTGCGCGAGGCGACGATCGATCCTCGCGCCCACGCGAGCTGGGGCGACGTCCTGGGCGTCATCCGATGACGGGCGTGCCGGCGACCCCGGTCGTGCTCTTCGACCTCGACGACACGCTCATGGCGCATCGCGAGGCCGTCGCCACCGGCATCGTGCACCACATGCGCTCACGTGCATACTTCGGCGACGAGGCCGAGGCCGCCCGCCGGTGGCATGAGCTCGAGGAGGAGCACTACCTCGCGTATCTCGGCGGCGCACTCACCTTCGAGGGGCAGCGGCACGCGCGCGCGGTCGCCTTCGCGCGGTTGTTCGGCGAGGAGCTCGACGATGGCGCCGCGAGCCGCTGGTTCGCAGAGTACTTCGACCGGTACCAAGAGTCGTGGGCGTTGCACGACGATGTCGTACCCGCACTCGACGCGCTCGCCGAGGCGATCCCCGGCGTGCGCTTCGGCATCATCACGAACGGCGAGCTCGAGTACCAGACTGCCAAGGTCGCGCGGCTCGCGCTCGATGGACGCATCGACCAGGTGATCGCCTCGGGCGCGGTCGGCGCTGCGAAGCCCGACTCCGCGATCTTCCGTGCCGCCCTCGACCGGTTCGAGGCGATCGCCCCGGTGTCGGCGGCGGCGTACGTCGGCGACCGCCTGCGAACGGACGCGATCGGCGCCGCCGACGCGGGCCTCGTCGGCGTCTGGCTGAACCGGCGGAACGACCCGGTCTCGTCCGACGACACGGCCGCGGCGCGGGCGGCCGGGGTGCTCGAGATCCGCGGTCTCGGCGAGCTGCCGGCTCTGCTCGCGGCGCGCTGGGCGCCGTGAGGCGGCGGGAATAGCCCACCCGCCCACGCGTTGACCTAGAATCGAGACAGAAACGTGCTCCGGGGTCGGTGCAATTCCGAACCGGCGGTGAGAGTCCGCGAACTGCGAGCGCGAGGGCGAGAGGCCTCGGGCGAGCGGTTGAACCGGTGGAATTCCGGTACCGACGGTGAAAGTCCGGATGGGAGGCGGCACGTGTCGGCTGCGCAGCGCGTGGTCGACGCCGAGGTGATCGACACCCCGGCATCGCCGAACCCTTCCCGGAGCCTCACGACAGGACCAGGATGACGACGGGCGATCACAGCATGGCGGATGCCGCTGCGATGCGCCGCGCCCTCGAGCTGGCCACCCGCGGCCCGGCGAAGGGCGTCAACCCGCGCGTCGGCTGCGTCATCCTCTCCCGGCAGGGCGAGTTGCTCGCCGAGGGGTGGCACCGCGGCGCGGGCACCGCGCACGCCGAGATCGATGCGCTCTCGAAGCTCGCCCCCGGCGATGCGCAGGGCGCCACCGCGGTCGTCACGCTCGAGCCGTGCAACCACACCGGGCTCACGGGTCCGTGCACCGTCGCCCTCATCGACGCCGGCGTCGCGCGCGTCGTCTTCGCCGTCGCCGACCCCGGCGATCTGTCCTCGGGCGGCGCCGACCGGCTGCGCGAAGGGGGCGTCGAGGTCACCGGCGGCGTCCTCGCCGACGAAGCCGAGGCCCTCCTCGACGACTGGCTGTTCGCGGCCAGGCACCGCCGGCCGCACATCACCGTGAAGTGGGCGTCGAGCCTCGACGGCCGGGCCGCAGCATCCGACGGGTCGAGCCAGTGGATCACCGGGTCGGCGGCGCGCGCCGACGTGCACCGTCGGCGGGCCGCGGCCGACGCGATCGCGGTGGGCACCGGCACCGTCTTCGCCGACGACCCCTCCCTCACCGCGCGTGCCCCGGGCGGCGAGTTCTTCGACGCCCAGCCGGTTCCCGTCGTCTTCGGACGGCGCCCGGTGCCGTCTGATGCCGCGATCACCCGCCACCCGCATGCGCCCGTGTTCGTCGAGGGCGCCGACCTCGCGGTCGACCTGCGCGAACTGCAGCGACGCGGCATCCGCTCGCTGTTCGTCGAGGGCGGACCGACGCTCGCGAGCGCCTTCCTCGCGGCGGGCCTCGTCGACGAGCTGCTCGTGTACCTCGCGCCCACCCTCCTCGGCGGCCCGCGCCTCGCCGTCGGCGACCTCGGCGTCGCGAGCATCGAGGGCGCCCGCCGATTCGAATTCGCCGCCGTCGTGCGGCTCGGCGACGATGTCCTCGTCGTCGCCCACCCGGTCTCGAGCGGCGCTGCGCGCTCCTCGACCAGCATCAACGAAGGGAACTGACATGTTCACCGGAATCATCGAGGAGCTCGGCACCGTCGTGCGCGTCGAGCGGAACGCGGATGCCGCGCGCCTCACCGTGCGCGGACCGATCGCGGTGCAGGGCGCCGAGCACGGCGACTCGATCTCGGTCTCGGGCGTGTGCCTGACCGTCGTCGACTTCGACGACGAGTCGTTCACCGCCGACGTGATGGCGCAGACCCTCGCGATGTCGACGCTCGATCGCGTTCGAGAGGGGCTCCACGTCAACCTCGAGCGCGCCGCCCGCGTCGGCGACCGCCTCGGCGGACACATCGTGCAGGGCCACATCGACGGCACCGCGCGCGTGCTCGAGGTGCGGCCGGGCGAGGCGTGGCGCGTCATCCGCTTCTCCCTCGACGACGCGCACGCGCCGCTCGTGGTCGACAAGGGGTCGATCGCCGTCGACGGCGTCTCGCTGACCGTGAGCGACCTGGGCGACGAGCCGGCGGGCTCGTGGTTCGAGGTGTCGCTCATCCCCGAGACGCTCGCGACGACGACGCTCGGCGGGCGCGAGGCGGGCGACGTCGTGAACATCGAGACAGACATCCTCGCCCGGCACGTCGAGCGGATGCTGCGGCTCGACGCGCATCGATCGCTGCCGTCGTCGCTCGCTGAGCCCGTCGAAGCGCGGCCCTGGACGAGCTCGGGGAACTCAGCCGCGGTCGCAGGGAGCCCCGCATGAGCCTCGCCACGATCCCCGAGGTGCTCGACGCGCTGCGCGCGGGCAAGCCCGTCATCGTCGCCGACGACGAGGCCAGGGAGAACGAGGGCGACGCCATCATGGCCGCGGAGTTCGCGACGCAGGAGTGGGTGGCGTGGATGGTGCGCCACACGAGCGGGTACCTGTGCGCACCGATGACGAACGCCGTCGCCGACCGGCTCGAGCTGCCGCTGATGACCGAACGCAACGAGGACGTGCGCGGCACCGCCTACACGATCTCGGTCGACGCCGCCGACCGAACGTCGACCGGCATCAGCGCCGCCGACCGCGCGCACACCCTGCGCGTGCTCGCCGATCCATCGTCGACGCCCGAGCGGCTCATCCGGCCCGGGCACGTGCTGCCGCTGCGGGCCGTCGACGGCGGCGTGCGCGAGCGGGCGGGCCATACCGAGGCCGCCGTCGACCTCATGCTCCTCGCGGGGCTCTCGCCTGTCGCCGTGATCGGCGAGATCGTCGAGGACGACGGCGAGATGACGCGGCTGCCCGGGCTTCTCGCGCTGGGCGCCCGCGACGGGCTGCCGGTGACGACCGTCGCCGCGCTCGTCGAGTGGATGGACGAATGGCCGGCGCGACACGACGTCGCGCGTCCCGGTGCGCCGACCGCGTTGCCCGAATCGTCGCGCGTCGCATTCGAGGTCGAGACCTCGCTGCCGACCGAGCACGGCGTGTTCCGCGTGCGCGCGTACCGCGACCGCGGCACGGGTGCCGACCACATGGCGATCATCGCCGGCGACCCCGCGAACACCGCAGGGGGCGCCTACGTGCGCGTGCACTCCGAATGCCTGACCGGCGAGGCGTTCGGCTCGCTGAAGTGCGAATGCGGTCCACAGCTCGACGCGGCGCTCGAGGCGGTCCAGGCGCGAGGGGGCGTCGTCGTCTACCTCCGCGGCCAGGAGGGCCGTGGCATCGGACTCATCAACAAGCTGCGCGCCTACCGCCTCCAGGAGGGCGGCCTCGACACCCTCGACGCGAACGTCGCGCTCGGGCTGCCGATCGATGCGCGCGACTACGGCGCGGCCTCGGCGATCCTGGCCGATCTCGGAATCGACACGGTGCGCCTGCTTACGAACAACCCCGAGAAGGTGCGCCAGCTCGAGCTGCACGGCATCAGCGTCGTCGAACGCGTGCCGCTCGTCGTCGGCGTCGGCGCGGGCAACACCGGCTACCTCGACACCAAGCGGCACCGCATGGGGCACGCGATCGAAGACCAGCAGCTGACGGATGCCGCGGCTGAGGCCCTCCTGGAAGGACACGCATCATGAGCGGCAAGGGCTCTCCCTCTCACTCGTCCCGGTCCCTGAGTTCGTCGAAGGGCGACGGCACCGGCCTCCGGGTGGTGATCGTCGCAGGAAGCTGGCACGAGCAGATCTCGGACGGCCTCATCGCCGGGGCGACCCGCACCCTCGAGGCATCCGGCGCCGCCTTCGAGCTCGTGCGCGTGCCCGGCAGCTTCGAGCTGCCCGTCGTCTCGAAAGCGGCGCTCGAGGCCGGCGCCGACGCGGTGGTGGCCCTCGGCGTGATCATCCGCGGCGGCACCCCGCATTTCGAGTACGTCTCGGCTGCGGCGACCGACGGCCTCACGCGCGTCGCGCTCGACACCGGCAAGCCCGTGGGCTTCGGCGTGCTCACCCTCGACGACGAGCGTCAGGGGCTCGACCGGGCCGGCCTTCCGGGTTCGAAGGAGGACAAGGGGCGCGAGGCCGCCGAGGCCGCCGTCGCGACGGCGCGCGTGCTGCGAGCGCTCGCGCGCTGACGCGAGGCATCCGTCTAGGCTCTCGGTATGGACACCCTGCGCACCATCCTGCTCATCCTCCACTTCGTCGGCCTCGCGTCACTGCTCGGCGGATTCCTCGTGCAGGTGAAGGCGATCGGAGCAGGCAGGGGCACCGTGGTGCCCGCCATGGTGCACGGCGCCCTCACCCAGCTCGTCACCGGCCTGCTGCTCGTTGCGACCATCCAGATGGGCGACCTGGGCGACGTGGACAACGTGAAGATCGCCGTCAAGCTCGTCATCGCCGTCGCGATCACGGTGCTCGTGTTCGTCTTCCGCAAGAAGGACCCGGCGCCGAGCTGGGCGCTCTGGACGATCGGTGCGCTCACGCTCGCGAACATCGTGGTGGCGGTCGCCTGGCGCTGACGGTCTCGAGCGGCCGTTCGCCGCATGATCCCGGCCGCTCGTCGCATCCGGGCTCCTCCATCGGGTGCGGCGAGTGTAGTGTGGCACGCGATGTCCTCAGCCAACACGCCGGTCGCCACGGCCGTAGTCCCCACCCCTGCGAACCCGACCAGCCGGGTCGTGCTCGCGAGCCTCATCGGCACGACGATCGAGTTCTACGACTTCTACGTCTACGCCACGGCCGCGGTGCTCGTCTTCCCCCATCTCTTCTTCCCGACGGGCGACGCCACGACCGCGCTCCTCTCGTCGTTCGCGGTGTTCGGCGCCGCGATGGTGGCGCGCCCCCTCGGCGCGATCGTCTTCGGGCACCTCGGCGACAAGCACGGACGCAAGGCCACCCTCGTCGGCGCGCTCCTCACCATGGGAATCGCGACCTTCCTCATCGGCCTCCTGCCGACCTACGCGTTGGTCGGGTGGGTCGCACCGCTCCTCCTCGTCCTCCTCCGCATCGCCCAGGGCTTCGCGCTCGGCGGCGAATGGTCGGGCGCCGCCCTCGTGGCGACCGAGAACGCCCCGAAGGGCAAGCGCGCCTGGTACGGCACGTTCCCGCAGCTCGGCGCGCCGATCGGCTTCATCATCGCGAACGGCCTGTTCCTCATCATCGCCGCCATGCTCCCGTCGGAGGACCCGACGATGCCCTCGCAGGCGTTCCTCGACTGGGGCTGGCGCATCCCGTTCCTGTTCTCCGTCGTGATGGTCGTCGTCGGGCTCTGGGTGCGGCTGCGCCTCGTCGAGTCGACGGCGTTCTCGAACGCGTCGAAGGAGGGCAAGCTCACCAAGCTGCCGCTGGCCACGGTGTTCCGCACGTACTGGCGACAGCTCATCCTCGGCACCTTCTTCATGCTCGCGACGTACGTGCTCTTCTACCTCATGACCACGTTCTCGCTCGCGTACGGCCGCGCCCCCGTCGAGCCGGCCGAGGGCGTGCAGCCCGGGCTCGGCTACTCGTACAACACGTTCGTGCTCATGCTCATCGCCGGCGTCGTGTTCTTCGGGATCTTCACCCTCGTGTCGGGCCCGTGGGCCGACCGGTGGGGCCGTCGAAAGACGCTCATCTGGGTGACGCTCGGCATCATCGTGTTCGGCCTCATCTGGGTGCCGCTGCTCGGCGCCGGGTTCTGGGGCGTCATGCTCTGGCTCGTCGTGGGCTTCTCGCTCATGGGACTCACCTTCGGCCCGATGGGCGCCCTGCTGCCCGAGCTGTTCCCGACCAACGTGCGCTACACGGGCTCGGGCGTCTCGTACAACGTGTCGTCGATCCTCGGCGCCGCGGTGGCGCCGTTCATCGCCGTCGCGCTCTGGCAGGCCGGCGGCGGCAGCCCGTTCTGGGTCGGCGTCTACCTCGCCGCGTCCGCCGTGCTCACGCTCATCGCGCTGCTCGTCTCGAAGGAGACGAAGGACGTCGACATCGACGCCTGACGGCGGTGACGAGCGGGCGGATGCCGCGGCATCCGCTCGTTCCGCGTTCGTGAGCGCACAGCCCGACACCCTCCCGGGGTGCGTTCCGGCCACCCTGCACGCTGCAACTTGAGGGAGTTGGCCGGAAGGCACCCCGGGAGCGCGTCCGTGCGTCGCCTCGCCCCCTTCCTAGCCCAGGCGCGGCGGCGTAGCATTGCCCGCGGCAGGGCTGCCGAGTCATCCGCCGGCACCGTCGGCGCTCGGCCGCCCGGGACGGCGAACCGCAGATGAACATGACGATGGACATGATGAAGGGCGCCATGTCGTCGTCGGAGATGCCCATGAAGGGCATGGATCCGGCGATGATGCAGGAGTGTATGGAGGCCCTCTCCGCGTGCATGCAGGCGTGCATCATGTGCGCCGACGCCGACGCGGGCGAGGGAATGGCCAAGTGCGCCGGCATGTGCGCCAACTGCGCCGACATGTGCAACACGATGATGCGCATGATGCTGCGCATGAACGGCTGGGACATGCAGGTCATGTCGTCGATGATGCAGACGACGACGATGATGATGCGTGCCTGCTCGGCCGAGTGCATGACGCACGCCGAGATGAGCGAGCACTGCCGCATGTGCGCGATGGCGTGCGATCAGGGGGTCTCGGCGATGGAGAAGCTGATGGGCTCGATGAGCGAGGCGATGCCCGTGGCGTGAGCTCCGTCAGGCGTATGCGACGCTGAACCGCCGGCGACCGCGCGCGAGCACGCCGTAGACGTCGTGCAGCGCGACCGGCTCGCCGGGCGTCAGCGCACCGTCGAACGCGTCGTGGTGCCAGACCCGCCGCACCGCATCGGCGCCGAACGCCGCGAGGGTCGCGAATCCGTCGGCGTCGACCGCGAGCACGATCGCATCGACCCACTTGCTCGCGGTCGTCGCGGCGAGCCGCTCCTGCATCGCGTGCAGCCCGTGGCCCGCTCGGTCGCTTCGGCACTCCGCCGCCGACTCGCAGCCGCGCATGCCCGAGACCACGCCCGTGCGGGGCTCGGTGACGGCGTGCGGCTCGCGGTGCGACATGAGGGCTCCTCGGTGTTCGATTCCGCCACGATACGCTCGCGGCCGACGGATGTCGCGGGCGCGCGTCACACGCGGAAACACGCGTGCC
>NZ_JBHXMP010000025.1:0-38524 GCF_042720415.1 Agromyces sp. NPDC058484
CAGCGCTGTCGGTCGTGTGGGACGCACGCGGGTGGAACTGGTTCAAGTCGACAGAGATCGAATGGGCAGACGCCGAGGACGAAGCCGCCTGACCACACCACCACAGCTGACGTCAGGAACCCGTGACCGATACCGAAGAGTCTCGCCACGGCCCGCCGTCGTGCTCAGCGCCGGGACAGGACCCCGAGCTCCTGTGACGCGACCGTAGCGGTGTCGGGTGCGTTGTCGTCGCCCGGAGCCGGTGCCGCCGCGAGCGCCGCCGCGACCCGGACGGGAATGGGGCGACGTTTCGCGCGACCGATCGCACGCAGCGACACCGCCCACTGCAGCCCGTAGCCGATCAGGAAGACCAGCAGCGTGAAGATCAACGCCATCGCCGCCCCCTGATCGGGCGCGTAGAGCTGCGCCGACCGCGGGTTGATCATCGCGTACATGTACACCGACAGCGGCCGCGACTCCGGCGTCGCAAGGAACGCCGGCAGGGTGAACTCGTTGGTGCCGAGGATGAACATCTGGATCCACACGGCGAAGACCGTCGGCATCAGGAGCGGCACGACGACCTTCCGAAAGCCCTCCAACCGGCTGGCGCCGCTGACCAGCGCGGCCTCCTCCAGCTCCTTCCGGATCTGCAGCGTCGCGCTGTACCCGGATCGGTAGGCGACCGACACGCGGAACGAATAGGCGATGATGAGCGCAGCGATGGTGCCGACCAACGGGATCACCGGGTTGATCACCATGAACGTGAGGAACATCGCGAAACCGGCGATGACCGCGGGGATTGCGACCGACGACGAAGCGAACAGGTCCATGCTCTTCGTCCACCCGGTTGACCGGCTCCGGGCGATCCCGTAGGCGAGCACCGTCGCCGCGACACAGGCGATCGTGGCGCTGCCGCCGGCGATGATCAGCGTGCGTGCGAGCGATGCCCAGAACTCGCCGTCGCCGAGGACGAGCCCGAAGGAGGTGAATCGGGTCTGCTCGGCCAGGGCCTGGAAGGAGAACGCGATCGGGAAGGGCGTGATCGCAGCCCAGAACAGCGCGAACAGCGGGAGGATCGCCGTGAGCAGCACGAAGATGAACACCGCAATGAGCACGGGGATGCGCCAGATACCGAGTTTCATGACTGTGGGGCGGAACCCCTTGCCCGAGACCGATGCGCGCCGCTCAGCGTCCCGCGTCGCCCGCAGGTAGATCACGAACGCGATCGTCGTGATCACGAGGAACACGCACCCCCATGCTGCGGCCAGGCCGTACTGCGGCAGCTCGCCCGCTCCGGCGCTGATGAGCGTCCAGAGCTTGAGGGCGAAGATCGACTGGCCCGAGTCCTGTCCGAACAGCAACGGCACTTCGAGGCTGCCGAGTCCGAGGATGAACGTCAGCACGGTCACGCCGAGCAGGCCCGGCCACAGCATCGGAAGAGTGACACGGCGCAGGGTCTGAGCCCAGGACGCTCCGGAGACGCGAGCGGATTCCTCGAGCGACCCGTCCATGTTGGTGAGGATCGGCACGATCATCAGGTACGGGAAGGTCACGTTCGTGAGTGCCTGGATCACGATCATCGTGGAGAACGCGTACGGATCGATCGTGACGCCCCCCATCCCGGGTATGGCACGTAGGAGCTGATTGAGTACCCCGGTCTCCGGCGAGAGCATCAGAAGGTAGGCCTGTGCCTTGACGATCGGCGGAATGATGAACGGCACGATGACGAGTAAGGAGATCACTCGCCGGAACGGGGCATCCGTTCGCACCGTCACCCATGCGAGCCCGAACGCGATCAGGAGCGAGAGTACCGTCGAGCCGCCGACGAAGGCGGCGGTCGACCCGATCACCGCCCAGAAGTCGTCACGCAGGCTCCACAGGGTCACGAAGTTCTCGACCGACCATTTCGCCGAGGAGACCCCGAACGGAAGGAACGGACCACGGAACGCGGTGATCACCTGAACGACCAGCGGGATCGCGAGAAGAAGGAAGATCACCGTTCCGGCGATGATCGTCGCGACCGTCATCGTGGTCGGCCGGGTGCGCCCGGCCCTCGTGGTCCGTCCTGCCTTGAACATGCGTTATCCGTTCATCGCCTTGTCAGCGGCGTCGATCATGGCGATCCACTCGTCGCGGGTGTCCTGGGTCTCGGTTTCCGCTCCCTTCTCCAGGCCCAGCAGCAGCGCGTCGGCGTTGGTCTTCATCAGGCCGCTCGCCTCCGCGAACACCGAGGACGGGAGCCCGGCGTAGGGCACCTGCGTCGTGGAGAACTGCTCGTCGGTCATGCGGAGCTCGATCCACTCCGGGTCGTATGCGTTCCACAACGACCACAACATGGCGCCGGCCGGGTTCTTCGCGTCCGTGTTCACACCGGAGAACTGCGCGAACACGCCGTTGTGCTCGAACGGCGACACGCTGAGGCTCGGGTTCGGGTTGAACAAGGTCTGTCCGAGCGCGACCGGGATGTCGCCGCTGGACAGCGGCTGGTTCTGGTCTTCGACCACCTGCATGTTGCCCGACGACTTCAGCTCGGTGATGAGATCGACCATGGCGTCCTCACCCTCCGCCATGCCGTAGCCCGAGAAGGTGATCGGATTGTAGTTCGCGATCGAGACCTTGCCCTGGTACATCGGGTCCAGGAGCCCGTCCAGGGTCGCGGGCACCTCGATCTTGTCGGTGTTGACCTGCATCAGCGAACCGTTGATGCTGTCGGGCAGCATCTCGGGGGCGCCGATCGTGAAGAACTCCTCGGGAACGCCGAAACTCGGCCAGTCGACCTCGGCCCAATAGCCCTCATCGGTCATCGCGGCCGCCGAGACGAGCGAGCCGGACAGAACGTCGGTGTTGCGCGACGCCGTCGTCTTGGCCGAGATGATCGCCGAAGACAGGTTGTAGGTGAGGCCGCGCGTCTCGATCTTCAGGTCGGGGTACCGCTTGTTGAACTCTGCGATCACCTCGGGCGAGAGCTCGTACCAGTCCCAGATCACCAGGCGGCCGCCGTCGGCCTTCTTGGCCGTCTCGTAGAGCGCGTCCATCTGGCGGTCGATCTCGGGCCAGAAGTCCTCGTAGAAGTTCTCGCACCGGGTGATCAGGCCGAGGTCGACGGCGTCGCAGGGCGCGAGCTCTGCGCCGCCGTCGATCGGCTCGATCGCGCTCGATGCAGTTTCCGACGAGGCGCAGGAGCTCAGCAGCAGCATCCCTGCCGCCGAAAGGGCGATGAGCCCCATTCGCGTGTGTCGTGATTTCATGATCCGGAATGTCCTCTCTGACGTGGATCTCTCGGGTGCGGGTGGTGCAGGGCTATGCCGTGAGCACGCGACAGGCGTGCGGTGGGAGTTCGAGATGGATCGTGCTGCCCGTGGACGGTGAGTTCTGCGGGGCACCCCGGGCGACAAGACTGCCGACCACGGTCTGTCCGCTCAGGACCTCGACCTCGTACTCGACGATCTCGCCGAGGAACTCGACCCGCACCACGCGGGCGGGCAGCACGTTCGGGCGATCGGGTGCGACTTCATGCCAGCGCACGCCCTCGGGCCTGAAGGTGATGGTGACGTCTTCGCCCTTCCCGACTCCGCGCGGGCAGGGCGTGATCATGCGGGTTCCGAATGCTTCGACGAGGGCATCACCGTTCTCGTCGCGGTCGCGGACGACGGCGGAGATCATGTTGACCCGGCCCACGAAATCGGCCACGAAGCGGTCGGCGGGTTGGAAGTACAGTTCGCGCGGTGAAGCCTCCTGCACGATGCGGCCCCCGTTCATCACGGCGACCCGGTCCGACATCGACAGCGCCTCGGACTGGTCGTGCGTGACGTAGAGGGCGGTGATGCCGAGGCTCTGCTGGAGCCTGCGCAGCTCGTTGCGCATCGTGTCCCGCAGCTTCGCGTCGAGGTTCGACAGCGGCTCGTCCAACAGCAGCAGCCGCGGACGGTGGGCCAGGGCCCGGGCGAGGGCGAGTCGCTGCTGCTGGCCGCCGGAGAGCGCGGTGGCCGGTCGGTGCGCGAACCCGTCGAGCTGGACGAGCTCCAGCGCCTCCATCGCCCGCTTCCTGGCTTCGTGCTTCGGCAGCTTGCCCGCCGAGACCCGCAGCGGGAAGACCGCGTTGTCGAACACGCTCATATGCGGCCAGATCGCGTAGTTCTGGAACACCATGCCGATGTCGCGCTTGTCGGGCGAGACGTGCTCGGTTCCGGTGGAGAGCACCTTGCCGTCGAGGGAGATCCGCCCTCCGTTGCTGTTCTCGAGGCCGGCCACGCATCGCAGGGTGGTCGTCTTCCCGCACCCGGAGGGGCCGAGGAGCGAGTAGAACATGCCGGGCTCGATCGTGAAGGTGACTCCCTTCACGACCGGAACCTCCGCACCATCCAGCTCGTAGTGCTTCTCCAGGCCGTCGACGACGAGTCGACCGCCGCCATCGCCTGCATTCACCGCCATCTTCGACTCTCCGATGACGGAACGGGTGGAGGGGGCCTTCGACGACGCGGTCTGCGGGCGCTGCTGGTACGACGTCGTCATCGACGGCCTCCTATGAAAGCGTTTTGTATTCTGGATCCAATTGATCGCTGAATGCAGGCAAGACAAGCACAGATCTCGCAATACGGCAATGCCCGGCCGGAGGGCGCGGGCGGGACGGGCATTCTCATCCATGGGTGCGGCAAAATAAGCCTTGACCAGGAACTTTCACGCCTCAACCTAGGGCACCGGTGTACCAGTCGGCCCGTTCCCCGAGTGAATCGGCATAGCTCCTCTCAAGAAAAGCTATGGGACACCGCAATCAGGCCGACGGAGAGGGTGCGATGCCCGAACCGTCATGTCGCGGTCGCATTTCGGCATTGTCGCTTGACGCGTTCGGCTGGCATTCTCGCTCCATATCCGGCATCGGATGTCAGGGCCTCGGCTTCTCGCGTCGACCGGCGGCCGCACGAGGGGCTGGAACACACGACGCCCACTGAAGTTGCGCGGCGTCCTCAACGCCGTGCGCGCTGCCGGCGACGGCGCACTGCGCCGGGGACTGGTCACGGTCAGCTGCCGCCGAGCCCGCTACCGCGGCGCCGCTGAGCGCGTCGTTCTCGGTTGGGGCGGACACCGCGGTCGACTACCGACCCTCATTCGTCGATGCCGCCGGCGGCAAGGCACTCCTCCCTGGTGTGTGGGCCGCGGCGCAGGAAATCCCTGCGGGATCCGTCGCAGTGCCCCTTGCCGATGTCGAGGACGCCGTGCGGAGCCTGGTCCGTCAGGCTCGCATCGTCGCCGAGGGCGCGGGGGCACTGTCGGCCGCGGCGATCTGGAGCGGGCGAGTGACTTCCGGAAACGTGGTCGGCGTCGTCAGCGGCGGCAACATCGACCCGGGCGTTCTGGCGGGAATCCTGCAGGGAACACGTCTGCCGTGATCGCACCTGGCCGGGGCGCCGGCCGGACGCGATGCACCTGCCGCGGGCTCGCCCGTCTCTACTGCTCGGCGGCGGTGACGGGCGGCCGGTCGGCGGCGGGTGCTCCGGTCGGCTGCGGACCGCCCCACGCGACCGTGACCCTCGGCTTGGCGAAGAACAGCACCACGGCGGCGCCGACCGCGAAGCCGACGACCGACAACCAGAGCGACTGGCTCATCGCCGTGGCGAAACCGTCGACGAACTGCGGCGGCAGCCCGCCCGCGCCCGCCTCGCCGCCCAAGCCGCCGGCCCCGTCGCCGAAGCCGGGCAACTCGGCCGCGAGGCGCGCGTTGAGCAGGGCGGTGATCGCGGCGCTGCCGAGCACCGATCCGATCTGGCGGGTCATGTTGTAGACCCCCGAGCCGGCGCCCGCCTGGGCGCGCGGCAGGTTGCGCGTCGCCGACGAGCCGAGCGGTGCGAACACGCCCGTGATGCCGACGCCGAGCAGGGCGTTCGGCAGCAGCAGCATCCAGAACTCCATGTCGGGAGTGAGCCAGAGCGCCGTCCAGGCGAGCGCGATCGCGACGATCGAGAACCCCATGAAGGCGACCCATTTGGGATCGATCCGGTCGGAGAGCTTGCCGATGAACGGCGACATCGCACCAGAGATCACCGCCATCGGCAGGAGCATGAGCGCGGCCTGGGTCGGGTCGAGTCCGCGGGCGATCTGGTAGTAGAACGCGAGTGGCAGCGGCATCGCCGTGATCGAGAGTCCCACGAGCGTGATCGCGACGTTGGAGAGCGAGAAGTTGCGATCGCGGAAGAGTCCGAGCGGCAGCAGCGGCTCGGCGCGGCTGAGCCTCTGCCACACCACGAATCCGGCGAGCACGACGATGCCCGTGATGATGAGCCCCCAGACGGTGATCGGCCCGGCGATCGTGCCCCAGTCGTAGGTCTCGCCCTCCTGTATGCCGAACACGACCAGGAACATGCCGACGCCGCTGAGCACGACGCCGAGCCAGTCGAAGCGGTGGGCGTGCGTCTCGAGCTTCGGCACGAGACGCCATGCGGCGACGAACGCCACGACGCCCACCGGCACGTTGACGAAGAAGATCCACTCCCAGCCGAGGCCGTCGACGAGTACGCCGCCGAGGATCGGTCCGACGAGCATCGCGACCCCCGCAACGGCGCCCCAGAGGCCCATCGCAGCGCCGCGCTGGTTCGGCGGGAAGATCCGCGTGATCACGGCCATCGTCTGCGGCGTCATGAGCGCAGCCCCGAACCCCTGCAGAGCGCGCGCGGCGATGAGCACGCCGATACTGCCCGAGAAGCCGCACAGAACTGAGGCCAGCGTGAAGACGACGAGTCCGATGAGGTAGATGCGCTTGGGCCCGAACCGATCGCCGAGCCTGCCGGTGATGAGCAGCGGCACCGCGTACGCCAGCAGATACGCACTCGTCACCCAGAGCACCGCGGTGATGTCGGTCTGCAGGTCGTCGAGGATCGCCGGGTTCGCGATCGACACGATCGTCGAGTCGACGAGGATCATGAAGAAGCCGGTGACGAGCGCCCACAGGGCGGGCCAGGGCTTTGCGGTCTGGTTCATTGTCGGCCTTCAGGTGGAGTGGATGAATCGGGGTGGGGCCAGTGCAACTCGCCCGCGTCGAGTTCTTCGATCGTCTGCGCGATCCAGCGCGACTCGGCCTCGAGCATGGCGCGGGTGTAGTGCACATCGAGCACGAAGTACCGATCGAGGCCCTTCGCCGCGATGCGCCCGAGCGCAGCGTCCACGAATCGGATCGACGCCGAGATCTCCTCGCGTCGATCGCCGAGCAGCCGCGCCACGTCGGAGGCCGGCAGGTTGCGCGCCTCGCGGATGGCGACCGGGAACTCGGGATACTCGTTGACGTACTGTCCGAGCATCGCGGCGAGCGAATCGCGCAACGCCTGCCGACCGGCATCCGTGACCGCGTAGACGGTCCGTTCGGGTCGGTGACCCGCGCGCTCGACGCTCCTCGCGGCGATGAGCCCGTCGGCGGCGAGCCGCTCGACGGCCCGGTAGAGCGAGCCGGCGCTCACCTTGACGACACGATCCTCGCGTCGCTGGAGCATCAGCTGGTACATCTCGTACGGATGCATCTCCCGCTCGGCGAGCAACGCCAGAGCGGAGACCGCGAGCGGAGTGAGTCGCGTCATCGGCTTCTCCCCTTGTCGTCTCGACCGAAAACTATTCCGACCGGAATAATACGCGTGGAACAAACAGTTGACAAGCCGGTCTCGGGTCTCTCCCGGACGGAATCGGCCGAGAACCGGTTCGCTGAACACACATCGACCCCGCGCCGCCGCGGTTCAGCGCGGCGGGCGGGGTCGAGGACGTCCGGCGGAGGTCAGCCGGCGAAGGGGGCTGCCGAGTTCGGCAGCCCGACGATCGGCTCGCCCAGGAGCGGTGTAGAGACGGCGTAGATTCCGTGGTTGGCGAACACCCAGATGAGGTTGCGGTCCCACTCTACGAAGACGCCGTGCACCGGCGCCGCGAGGTCGTCGTCGTCCTTCAGCCCCATCGGGGGAACGAAGTAGGCCCCGACCTTCGGTTCCTCGGGATCGCGCACGTCGAAGATCTGAAGTCCTGCGGCGTAGAACGCATACGGGATGACCGCGCCGTGCGGCGTGCCGGTGTTGGTGAAGTAGCCCGAACGCTTGGGACCGAACGAGCCGCGACGCTGCGCCCAGTCGGTGAACGGCGCTTCGGCCGGCGGCAGCGGGCGCGGCAGGATCCGCACCAACTTGGGCTGGGTCGGGTCGCTCACATCGATCTGGTAGATCTCCTTCGCGGGCTCGTAGCAGTCGGTGTTCATCGGGTAACCCGAGACGTACACGTACCCGGTCTCCTCGACCTGGGTCGTGTCGACATTGTCGCCCTCGGTACCGGCCACGCTGTCGGGGAGTTCGCACCAGCCCACGTGGTGGATGTTCTCGGGGTCGGACACGTCGAGCACGAAGAAGCCCTGGCCGCCCTGTGCCGCGTAGCCGTACTTGTATCCCGACTCGACCGACCGCGGCATGAAGATGCCCATCCGCGAGCCGAACCACGAGGTCTTGTTGTTCCAGCGGGGGTTGTTCGCCAGGTACTCCGAGTCGGCTTCCTCGCCCTTCCGGGTCCCCGGCACCCACCAGGTGGACAGGTGCTTCGGGTTGGCCGGGTCGGAGACATCGTAGGCGGCGTGACCGGCGGCCCACAGCGTGGTCTTGTATGGCTGGTTGGTGAACGTGTTGTCGGGAGCGGTCGCGACGAACAGGTACTTGTCGCCGTAGTAGACCGGCAGGTCGAGGACCCCGTTGCCCTCCTGGATCTCGTCGGGCCCGTGGTTCGGGTCGGTCGAGACCTGGGTCAGCACGGTCCAGTCTCGGGGCGACGGACCGTTCATCTCCCAGACCCGGAAGCCGCGCAGGCCCTCCCACTCCGTGAGCTGGCCCTCGACCGTGTCGTCGATGTGCTTGTTGGCGACGCGACCCTTCAGGAAGTAGCGAGGCGTCTCACTGGCCTGGATGGCGATGTGCTTGCCGAGCTTCTCGTTGTACTGCACCGTGGTCGCACCGAACTGGGGACGGGGATCACCCCAGCCCCACTGCTCCTCGTCGACGATCTTCAGGTCGCGCGGATCGGTGATGTCGTACAGCTTCCAGTGGTTGCCGCCGCCGTAGTGCAGCATGTAACGCGTGTCGTCCCAGTCGTAGATCGCCTGCCATGAATGGCTCGTGTTCACCACGATGGGGTAGAACGCCTCCGCGGTCGCGTTCAGGCTGTAGGTGTTCGGGTCGCGATAGTCGAGCTGGCCGGGCCAGTCTACGAACACGTCGCGCGGTACCGAGGGGGTGTGCGCCGGCGGCAGGAACGACCCGTCGGGCTGCATTCCCCAGCTCGACGGATCGGGATCGGCCGGCTCGCCGGCCACGCGCTCGAAGTCCTTCGGATCGTATTTCTTCGCATCGGGTACGTATGGGGAGCCGGCCATTTCGCCTCCAGGTTCGGCAGAAGTGAGGGATTCGAGACGACCCCTGACGGCATCGTCCCATCACAGCGTCGCCGGGCGGCCCGACGCTGTCCAATATCTAAACCGCACGCCGACATGACCATCAGGACATATCGGGCCCGCGCGGGCGATCGGTGATGAGATCATGCAAGCGACGAACGGAGGCATCGATGAGAGTCGGAGTGATCGGCCATGGGGCGATCGGAAGGCACCTGGTGGACCACATCCTGGCCACCGATGGCCTCGAGCTGTCGTTCGTGTTCACGCGCGGGCCGCTCTCGGCGGCGAACGTGCCGCCCGAGGCATCCGCGTCGCAGCTGACCGACGAACTGCTCGGGGCCACCGACCTCGTGATCGAGGCAGCCCACCCCGAGATCATCGCGAAGCATGGCGAACGGATCCTCGAACACGCCGACCTCATGGTGGTTTCGGCGGGAGGCCTGGTCGACGACGCGCAGCGCGAGCGGCTCATCACGACCGCGCGACGCCACGGGCGACGCATCGTGGTTCCGCACGGCGCGCTCACCGGCCTCGAATCGCTCGCGGGCCGTTCATCCGCGTGGACCGCGGCGACCATCACCTTCGTGAAACCCCCCAGCGCGTTCGAACCGGCTCCGCCGGATTCCGGCGCGCGGTCGGTGCTCTACGACGGCCCCGTGCGCGGCGTGGCCGCGAGGTACCCGCGGAACGTCAACGCCATGGTCACGTTCGCCTTGGCGACGGCCGGCCTCGATGACAGCCGGGCCGTGCTGGTCAGCGATCCGGCCCAGTCGTTCGCCACCCTGGACTTCGAGGTGACGGGGGCGGATGGCGGCACGCTGCGCGTGACCAAGCACCAGCCGCTCATCGGTGTGTCCGGCTCCGAGATGCCCGACGCGATCGTGCATTCGCTGATGACGTACGCGGGCGGGCGGGCTGGGCTCTGGTTCGGTTGACGCCGGTACGGAAGCTCAGGCGAGGTCGCGTCGCTCGGACTGCGCGTACTCGCGTTCGGCCTCGGCCAGCCGGGCGCCCTCCTCGCGCAGGTGGACGAGCAGCGCGGCGGTCGCCGCCGAAGGCGCCCGGTCCTTGAGCATCGTGACGCCCACCGAGCGACGGATCGAGCTCAGCGGGGTGGGGAGGATCCGCAGCTCGCGGTCGTCGACGGCGATGAACATCGGGAGGGCCGCGATGACGTCGGTGGAGACCAGCAGGTTTCGCAGGGTCAGCATCGAGGTGCACTCCACGCGATCGGCGGGAAGCGGGATGCCCTCGTGGAAGAACACCGCCTCGAGCTCGGCGCGCAGGGCGGTCTGCGCGACCGGGAAGATCCACGGGTAGGCGACGAGGTCGGCCAGCGACACCTTCGGCCGGCCGTGCACGGGGTGCCCGGCACGCGCGACGAGGCGGATCGGCTCCTGGTGGAGCCGCTCCTGCTCCAATCGCACCGGAACCGTCGGGGAGAGCCGGCCCACCGTGAGGTCGAGATCGCCCGCGAGCAGCAGTTGCTGGAGCGTGTCGGGCGTACCCTCGCGCACGACCACGGTCAGACGCGGATGCTCCGCCTTCAGGGCGGCGATGGCCCGGGGCAGCAGCAGATTCGAGCCGGCCAAATGCGTGCCGACCGTGACCGTGCCGAGCTGACCCGATTGCAGCAGCCGCACCTCCTCACCCGCGGTGCGCAGTTCGGCGAGCACCGAGCGGGCTCGATCGATGAACGACCGCCCGTACTCCGTCGGGGTCACGCCTCGGGGCAGCCGCTCGAAGAGCGGCACGCCGAGCAGCTCCTCGACTTCGCGCAGCCCGCGCGTGACCACCGGCTGTGTGATGTGCAACGACTCCGCGGCGCGCACGATCGTGCCCTCGTCGGCGATGGCGGTGACGAGCACGAGGTGCCGGATCTTCAGCCGGCCGTCGAGGAGGCGATCAGTGGCCACGTTTCGGAAGGATAGCCGAACGGGCATGGCAACACCACAAGAGAGTATTTGTCGGCATCATCGCGACTTCCTAACCTGATCCGTATGAGCTCCCAGACGACGTGGCCGTCCGCCGCAACGACGACCCCCCGGACGACGCGCCAGCTGCGCAACTTCATCGGGGGCGAACCCGTCGACGGGGTTGGCGGCTTCGACAAGTTCAACCCGGTCGACGGGTCGCTGCTCGCCGAGGTGCACGAGGCGGGTCCGGCCGAGGTCGACCGTGCCGTGGCATCCGCCCGCGCCGCGCTCGAGGGGCCTTGGGGCCGCATGTCGGTCGGTGAGCGCGCGGCGATCCTGCGACGGGTCGCCGACTCGATCGAGCGCCGGTTCGACGACCTGGTCGCCGCCGAGGTGGGTGACACCGGCAAGCCGGAGACCCTTGCGCGCGATCTCGACGTCGCTCGCGCCGCCGCCAACTTCCGCGCGTTCGCCGACGTGGTCTCGGCCGCCGGCCTCGACTCCTACCTCACCGAACTGCCCGACGGACGCCGCGCCCTCAACTACGCCGTGCGCAAGCCGCTCGGCGTGGTCGCCGTGATCGTGCCGTGGAACCTCCCGCTCCTGCTGCTGACCTGGAAGCTCGCGCCGGCGCTCGCCACCGGCAACACCGCCGTGGTGAAGCCCTCGGAGGAGACGCCGTCGTCGGCGACCCTGCTCGCCGAGATCCTCGTCGAGGCGGGCGTTCCGGCCGGCGTCGTCAACGTGGTGCACGGGTTCGGCGCGGGCTCTGCGGGCGAGTACCTCACGACGCATCCCGGCATCGACGGCGTCACCTTCACCGGCGAGTCGTCGTCCGGCACGGCGATCATGCGCGCCGTGGCGCCCCGGGTGCGCCCCGTGTCGTTCGAGCTCGGCGGCAAGAACGCCGCCGTCGTCTTCGCCGACGCCGACCTCGACCAGGCGATCGCCGGCCTCGCCCGCTCGACGTACCTCAACACCGGGCAGGTGTGCCTGTGCACCGAACGGATCTACGTCGAGCGGGCGATCTTCGACGACGTCGCTGCCGGCCTCGTCGAGCAGGCCGAACGCCTGCGCCTCGGCCGCCCCGAGAACCCTGCGACGACCACCGGCCCGCTCATCTCGCAGCAGCACCGCGAGAAGGTGCTCTCGTACTTCGAACTCGCTCGGCAGGAGGGCGCGAACGTGCTCGTCGGCGGCGGCGTGCCCACGCTCGGCGACGGGCTCGACGGAGGCTCGTGGATCGAGCCGACCCTGCTGACCGGTCTCGACAACTCGCACCGCACGGTGCGCGAGGAGATCTTCGGCCCCGTCGCCACCCTCATCCCCTTCGACACCGAGGCCGAGGCGATCGCCCTGGCCAACGACACCGACTACGGCCTCGCCGCCGTCACCTGGACGAGCGACCTCACCCGCGGGCACCGCGTCGCACAGCAGATGCGGGTGGGCATGTCGTGGGTGAACACCTGGTACCTGCGCGACCTGCGCAGCCCGTTCGGCGGCGTCGGCCTCTCGGGCATCGGCCGCGAGGGCGGGCACCACTCGCTCGAGTTCTACACCGAGCCGACGAACGTGTGCGTGCAACTGTGAACGGGAACGAGCCCACGCTCGCAGCCGATGCGCGGCTGCGGGCGGCCGTCGAAACTCGCACCGCCTGCTCCCCCGTGCGCGAGTTGATCGGCGAGCACGATCAGGATGCCGCGTACGCCGTGCAGACGCTCCGCATCGACCGGCGCCTCGCCGAGGGCCGCCGCATCGTCGGCCGCAAGATCGGGCTCACCTCGCCGTCGGTGCAGGCCCAGTTCGGTGTCTTCACCCCCGACTACGGCGTGCTGCTCGACGACATGATTGTCGCCGACCGCGAGCCGATCGATCTCTCCCGGTTCATCCAGCCTCGCGTCGAGGCCGAGGTGGCCTTCGTGCTCGGGCGCGACCTCGACTCCCCCACCACCCACGTCGCCGACGTGTTGCGTGCGACCGAGTTCGTGCTGCCGGCGATCGAGATCGTCGACTCGAGGATCGCCGGCTGGGACATCCGCATCACCGACACCATCGCCGACAACGCGTCGAGCGGCGCCGTCGTGCTCGGCACCACGCCGCGCACGCTCGACGGACTCGATCTTGCCGCGGTCGGCATGAGCCTCGACCGGGGCGGCGAGCCGGTCTCGACCGGCTCGGGTGCGGCGTGCCTCGGCAGCCCGGTGATCGCGGTGGCGTGGCTCGTCCGGGCCGTCGCCCGGCACGCCCGCCCGCTGCGTGCCGGCGAGGTCATCCTCTCGGGGGCGCTCGGCCCCATGGTTCCCGCCACCGCCGGCGTGTACCGGGCCCGCCTCGACGGGCTCGGCGAGGTGCGCGCCGACTTCACCGACACCACCGCAATCGACACCACAGCCATCGAAACCGCCGCAGAAGGAGCAGCCGCATGACCACCGGCGTCGCCATCATCGGATCGGGCAACATCGGCACCGACCTGCTCATCAAGGTCAAGCGCCTCTCGTCGACCCTCCGCGTCGTCGCGATGGTCGGCATCGACGAGCACTCCGACGGGCTCGCCCGCGCCCGCCGCCTCGGTGTCGCGACGACCCATGAGGGCGTCGACGGTCTGCTTCGCATGCCCGAGTTCGCCGACGTCGAGCTCGTCTTCGACGCGACGAGCGCCGGAGCGCACGCGCGCAACGACGCGCTCGTCCGCGAGCACGGCCGCATCATGGTCGACCTCACCCCCGCCGCGATCGGCCCCTATGTCGTGCCCGTCGTGAACCTCGACGAGCACCTCGGGGCGACGAACGTGAACATGGTCACCTGCGGCGGCCAGGCCACCGTGCCGATGGTCGCGGCGGTCTCCCGTGTCGCACCCGTTGCGTACGGTGAGATCGTCGCCTCCATCGCGTCGAAGTCGGCCGGACCGGGCACCCGGGCGAACATCGACGAATTCACTGAGACCACGTCGCGTGCGATCGAGCAGATCGGCGGCGCCGAGCGCGGCAAGGCGATCATCGTGCTGAACCCGGCCGAGCCGCCGCTCATCATGCGCGACACCGTGTTCTGCCTCGTCGAGGGCGAGTTCGACGAGTCGGCGGTGCGCGCCTCGGTCGAGGCGATGGTCGCCGAGGTGCAGGGGTACGTCGGCGGGTACCGCCTCAAGCAGGAGGTGCAGTTCGACCGCGTCGATGAGGCCTACGTGCTCGCGCTCGACCGGCCGTTCTCGGGCACGAAGGTCACCATCTTGCTCGAGGTCGCCGGAGCAGGGCACTACCTGCCCGAGTACGCGGGAAACCTCGACATCATGACGAGTGCGGCGCTGCGCACCGCCGAGGGCCTCGTCGCCGAGCGACAGCTCGCCGAACGGACGGAAGCCACCGCATGACCGCGACGACCACCCCACGGGTGTACGTGCAGGACGTGACGCTCCGCGACGGCATGCACGCCGTCGCCCACCGGTACACCGTCGACGAGGTCCGTGAGATCGCCGCCGCCCTCGAGGCCGCCGGCGTCGACGCCATCGAGGTCGCGCACGGCGACGGACTCGGCGGCTCGAGCGTGACCTACGGGCAGGGCGCCGCGACCGACGAGCAGTGGATCGAGGCGGCCGCCTCCGTGCTCGAGCACGCCAAGCTGACGACCCTGATCCTCCCCGGCATCGGCACGATCGACCACCTCGCCCGGGCCCGCGACCTCGGCGTTCAGAGTGTGCGGGTCGCGACCCACTGCACCGAGGCCGACGTCGCCGCCCAGCACATCGGCTGGGCGCGCGACCACGGTATGGATGTCTCGGGGTTCCTCATGATGAGCCACCTGAACGATCCCCTGGGCCTGGCCGAGCAGGCGAAGCTCATGGAGTCGTACGGCGCGCAGTGCGTCTACGTGACCGACTCGGGCGGCCGCCTGACCATGCAGGGCGTCGCCGAGCGCATCGACGCGTACCGCGAGGTGCTCGACCCCGAGACCCAGATCGGCATCCACGCGCACGAGAACCTCTCGCTGAGCGTCGCGAACAGCGTCACCGCGGTCGAGCACGGCGCCACCCGTGTCGACGCCTCGCTCGCCGGACAGGGCGCCGGCGCCGGCAACTGCCCGATCGAGGCGTTCATCGCCGTCGCGAACCTCTCCGGCTGGGAGCACGGCTGCGACCTGTTCGCCCTGCAGGATGCCGCGGAGGAACTCATCCGTCCGCTGCAGCGACGCCCGGTGCGGGTCGACCGGGAGACCCTCACGCTCGGGTACGCCGGCGTGTACTCGAGCTTCCTGCTGCATGCGGAGCGGGCCGCTTTGCGGAACGGGCTCGACGCCCGCGACATCCTGATCGAACTGGGTCGCCGGCGGATGGTGGGCGGCCAGGAGGACATGATCGTCGACGTCGCCCTCGACCTCGTCGCCGCACGCGACGCGGCGGGCGGGGGGCTGTCGTGAGCACCGTGACCGCGAGTCCGACCACCGCCGCGCTGGCCGAGCGGCTCGACGACGCCCAGCGCACGGCCGCGCCGATCGAGCATCTCTCGGCGAGCGCGCCGATCGGGCTCGACACCGCCTACGCGGTGCAGCACGCTCTCATCGCCCGCCGCAGCGGCCGGGGCGAGCGGGTCACGGGTCTGAAGCTCGGCTTCACGAGCCGCGCGAAAGCCCGGCAGATGGGCGTCGACGATGTCATCCTCGGCACGATCACCGATGCGATGCGCATCGAGGACGGCGCCGCCTTCGACCCTCGCACGTGCATCCACCCGCGCATCGAGCCCGAGATCGCCTACTTGTTCGGTGCCGACATCGACCCCGATGCGCCGGCCCCGGTCGGCGCGATCGCCGCGGTCGCGCCGGCGCTCGAGATCATCGACTCGCGCTACCGCGACTTCCGGTTCAGCCTCGACGACGTCGTCGCCGACAACACCTCGGCCGCCGCCTACGTGATCGGCGACTGGGTGCCCGCGGCAGCGTCCGGGTCGCGCGCGAACCGCGCCGTCGCCCTCGAGATCGACGGGCGGCTCGCGCAGACAGGAACGACCGCGGCCATCCTCGGCGACCCGGCACGGGCGCTGGCCGCCGCGAGCCGCCTCGCCGCCCGTCACGGGTTCGCGCTGCGGGCCGGCACTGTGCTGCTCGCGGGCGCTGCGACCGTCGCCGTTCCCGTTCCGCGCCGAGGCGTGGTCGAGGCATCCGTCACCGGACTCGGCCGGGTCTCGGTTCGCGTCGACGAGAAGGAGTCGTGATGAGCCGCACCGGCGGAGTGACCGTCACCGGCAAGGCGACCCCGCGCGGCCGCTTCCCGCACGTGAAGGTGTCGGGCGACCTGGTCTTCGTCTCGGGCACGTCGAGCCGTCGGCCCGACAACACGATCGAAGGTGCCGAGGTCGACGAGTTCGGCACCACGAAGCTCGACATCGCGGTGCAGACCCGCGCGGTGATCGAGAACATCCGCGAGGTGCTCGCCGCCGTCGGATGCACCCTCGACGACGTCGTGCAGGCGACGAGCTTCCTCGTCGACATGAACGACTTCGGCGCCTACAACGCCGTCTGGGCCGAGCACTTCGACGAGACGGGCCCCGCCCGCACGACGGTCGCGGTGCATGCCCTGCCCCACCCGCACCTGCGCGTCGAGATCCAAGCGATCGCGAGGCGCCCCGACGCGACATCCGATGCCACCATCAAGGAGGAACAGTGAGCACCACCACCACCATCCCGCCCGTGATCGACTTCCCGGCGTGGATCAAGGAGAACGAGCACCTGCTCAAGCCGCCGGTGAACAACAAGGCGGCCTGGCAGCCGATGGGCGACTTCATCGTGCAGGTCGTCGGCGGCCCGAACCAGCGCACCGACTTCCACTTCGACCCCTACGAGGAGTGGTTCTACCAGTACAAGGGCAACATGCACGTCAACATCCAGACCGAGGAGGGCCTCCAGCGCGTCGACATCCGCGAGGGCGAGATGTGGCTGCTGCCCGGCAACGTCTTCCACTCGCCGCAGCGCCCCGAGCCCGGCTCGATCGGCATCGTCATCGAGCGCATCCGCGAGGAGGGAACGCTCGAGAAGTTCGCCTGGTTCTGCCCGAACTGCAACGAGAAGGTGCACGAGGTCGAACTCCAGGTGCGCGACATCGTCGAAGACCTGCCGCCCGTGTTCCGCGAGTTCTACGAGAGCGAAGCGGGCCGGACCTGCCCGAACTGCGGCACGGTCCACCCCGGCAAGGGCTGAACCACGTTGGGCACCATCGATGTCCACACGCACTTCGTGCCCAAGGGCTGGCCCGACCTGCACACCCAGGTCGGGCCCGGCCCCTGGCCGTCGCTGCGCGTGGACTCCGAGCGCGAGGCCATGATCATGGTCGGCTCCAGCGAGTTCCGCCGGATCCAGGCGAACTGCTGGGATGCCGACGAGCGACTCGCCGACATGGACGCCGACGGCGTCGACATGCAGGTCGTCTCGCCGACCCCGGTGTTCTTCTCCTACGAGAAGCCCGGCGCCGAAGCGGCCAAGGTCGCGCGGATCTTCAACGATCTCGCGCTCGAGATCTGCGAACCGGGCGCCGGACGCCTGCTGCCGTTCGCACAGGTGCCCCTGCAGGACCCGGATGCCGCGTGCGTCGAGGCATCCCGAGCGGTCGCCGCCGGCCATGTCGGCGTCGAGATCGGCAATCACGTCGGCGACCGCGACCTCGATGACGAGGGCATCGTCGCCTTCCTGCAGCACTGTGCCGCAGAGCGCATCCCCGTGTTCGTGCACCCCTGGGACATGCCGGGCTCGCCGCGACTCGACCGCTGGATGGCCAGGTGGCTGACCGGGATGCCCGCGGAGACCCATCTGTCGATCATCGCGATGATCCTCGGCGGGGCGTTCGACCGGGTGTCGCCCGACCTGCGCATCACGTTCGCCCACGGCGGCGGGTCGTTCGCGTACTGGCTCGGTCGGTTCGAGAACGCGTGGCGCGAGCGCCCCGACCTCATCGGCGTGAGCGAGAAGCCGCCGTCGCACTACCTCGACCGGTTCAGCGTCGACACGGTCGTGTTCGACCCCGCCGCCCTGCGCCTACTCGTCGACACCCTCGGCTCCCGACAGGTGATGGTCGGCAGCGACTACCCCTATCCGCTCGGCGAACGGCCCGTCGGGTCGGTCGTCGACCGCGCCGACTTCCTGAGCGACGAACAGCGGGCCGACCTCCGGCACGGCAACGCGCGCCGCTTCCTGGCACTCCGATCCCCCACCCTCGAAGGCATCGCACGCACATGAACACCGAGACATCCGTCAACCTCACCGTCGACCGGGCGACCTGCGTCGCCCTCGACGTCGCCGATCCGCTCGCCGGATTCCGCGACCGCTTCGCCCTGCCCGACGGGGTCGTCTACCTCGACGGCAACTCGCTCGGCGCCTTGCCGAAGACCACGGCCGCCCAGGTCGAGCGGGTGATCACCGAGGAGTGGGGCACGGGCCTCATCCGCAGCTGGAACGACGCCGGATGGTTCGCGAAGCCCGCCGTGCTCGGAGATCGCATCGCGCCGATCATCGGCGCCGCGCCCGGCGAGGTGGTGCTCGGCGACTCGACCTCGGCGAGCCTGTTCCAAGCGGCCGTCGCTGCCGTGCGCCTGCGGCCCGGGCGCCGCGTCCTGATCAGCGAGCGGGGGAACTTCCCGACCGACCTCTACATGCTCGAGGCGGTGCAGGAACTCCTCGGCGACGACGAGCCGCTCGAGCGTCGCCTGATCGACGACGACGGACCGACCCTCGACGACGAGCTCGACGACGACGTTGCGGTCGTCGTGCTCACCCACGTCGACTACCGCACGGGCCGCATGCGCGACCTGGCGGAGGTCACCCGGCAGGTGCAGGCGGCCGGCGCCGTCATGCTGTGGGATCTCTGCCACAGCGTCGGCGCGGTTCCCGTCGACCTGAACGGGGCGGGTGCCGACTTCGCGATCGGATGCACCTACAAGTACCTCAACGGCGGTCCCGGTTCGCCGTCGTTCATCTGGGTCGCAGGGCGCCACCAGGCCGCTGCCCGGCCGGCCCTCACCGGCTGGCACGGTCACGCCCGCCCGTTCGACTTCGAGCTCGGCTATGCCCCCGCCGACGGGATCACCCGGTTCCGGGTCGGCACGCCCCAGCTGCTGTCGATGTCGGCACTCGAGGCGAGCCTCGACATCTGGGACGAGGTCGACATCGAGCTCGTGCGGGAGAAGAGCCTGCGCCTGACCGAACTGTTCATCTCGCTCGTCGACACCCGGCTCGCGCCGAGGGGCGTCGAGGTCGCCACTCCGCGCCAGTCGGCCCGGCGGGGAAGCCAGGTGTCGCTGCGCGTCGAGAACGGCTACGCGATCATGCAGGCGCTCATCGAACGCGGGGTCATCGGCGACTTCCGTGCGCCCGATCTCATGCGCTTCGGGTTCACCCCGCTGTATGTGTCGCACACAGATGTGTGGGATGCGGTCGCCGCGCTCGAGGAGATCCTCGCGACCGAGGCCTGGCGCGAGCCGCGGTTCGCGCGTCGCGGCGCCGTCACCTGAGTCCACCCGCCAACGCCGGACTTCAGCGCCGGCGGTCGGGAGCGGTCCTGGCCCGGTGCCCCGCGGTGCTCATGCCCACTCCGCTCGGGGTGCCGCTCGCGGTCACCGGCACGAACTCGCTGCCGTCGGCCCGCGCGAGCCTGGCGCGGAACGCCTCGACGGTGCCAGGCCACACCAGCGTGAGCCGCCCCGAGCGATCGTCGACGTACCAGTTGCGGCATCCGCCGGTGATCCAGGGGGTGGATGCTGCGGCCCGGTCGATCTCGGCCGTGTACGCCCGCTCGGCGCCGGGGTCGACGCGCAGCACGCCGCCCGCGGCATCCCGGCGGGCGAGCGAGCGCACCACGTAGCCGGCCTGCGTCTCGATCATGAGCACGGCGGAGTTGTGCCCGAGCGACGCGTTCGGCCCGTTGATCACGAACAGGTTCGGGAAGCCGCTCACGACGGTCGAGGCGAACGAGGTCATGCCCGCCGACCAGTTCTCGGCGAGCGTGGTGCCGCCGTCGCCGCGGACGAGTTCGGCGTAGGGCTGCTGGCCGGCGCTGAATCCGGTCGCCAGCACGAGCGCGTCGACCCCGTGCCGACGGCCCTGGGCCGAGACGAGCGTGCCACCGTCGACCCTCGCGAGGGCGGAGGGCTCGAGCGTGACCGCGTCGGATGCGACCGCGGGGTAGAACTCGTCCGAGAGCAGCACACGCTTGCAGCCGAACGTGTAGTCGGGGGTGAGTGCGCGGCGGAGTTCCGGGTCGGCGACCTGCGCCTGCAGGTGGGATAGGGCGACCGCCTCCGCGGCGGCCGAGGCCGCGGCATCCCCGGATCGTGACGCGAACCGGGCCTCGCCCTCGGCGTAGAGCTCGGCCCGCAGTGCCGCGAGCTCCTCGGGGTACCGGGCGAAGCGACGCCGTTCGGCGTCGGTGTAGGCGCGGGCCCCGCGCGGGACGATCCACGCGGGCGTGCGCTGGAACAGGGTGACGTGCGCCGCGGTCCGTGCGAGTTCTGGGACGAGCTGCACCGCGCTCGCCCCTGTGCCCACGACGGCGACGCGGCGGCCCGCGAGGTCGGCCGCGTGGTCCCAGCGCGAGGAGTGGAAGATCGGCCCCGGGAAGGTCTGCAGCCCCGGCACGTCGGGGATCGACGGCTCGGTGAGGCGCCCGCACGCGAGCACCACGGTCGCGGCTTCGATCGTGCCGCCACGCCCGCCGACGTCGAGCAGCCACCGCTCGCCGGGTTCGTCCCACCGGGCCGAAAGCAGCGGCGTCGACAGGCGCAGCCGGTCGCCCAGCCCCTCGCGTTCGGCGACTCCCTCGAGGTAGCGCCGGATCTCGTCGCCGCGTGCGAACACCCCCGACCAGTCGGGGTTTGGGTGGCTGGCGAAGCCGTACAGGTGGCTCGGCACGTCGCACGCGACGCCCGGGTAGGTGTTCTCGCGCCAGGTTCCGCCGACGGATGCCGCACGCTCGAGCACGACGAACGACTCGCGCCCGGCGCGGCGAAGCGCCATCGCCATCTCGAGGCCGGCGAACCCGGCCCCGACGATCGCCACCTCCACCCGGGTCATGGTCGAGCCGATCCCTTGGTCGGACGGGGGGCACGGTAGTCGGTGGTGCGCTGGCGGAACGGCCGGAACAGGCTCGCGGCGATCCGTGCGGCGTCGGCGAGCGGGAGCTCCTGCCCGTGCTCGATGCCCGCCTCGGGCTTCACCCGGCCGTCGAAGAGCGTGCCGCCGAGGTCGTCGCCGCCGGCGCGCAGAAGCTCGCGGGCCGTCGTGCGTCCGACGCGCGTCCACGGGATCTGGATGTGCCGGATACTGCCGCTGAGCGCCAGCCGCGAGACCGCGACCATCGCGCGGTGCTCATCGAGCGGGTCGCGGCCCGGCACGAGCGGCACGCCGCCCGCGGGACCCGGGAGGGGGATCGGCACGAACTCCGTGAAGCCGCCCGTCGTCTCCTGGATCGTCCGCAGCATCCGTAGGTGGGCGACGCGCTCGGCGGCGGTCTCGACGTGGCCGTAGAAGAGCACCGCCGTCGACTGCAGGCCCGCTCGGTGCGCGGCCGTGATGCCCAGGGTCCAGCGGTCGATCTCGAGATCCTCGGATGCCACCAGCCGGCGAACCCGTTCGCTCAGCACCTTGACGCCCGTGCCCGGCACGGTGTCGACCCCCGCCCCGCGGAGCGCCTCGATCGCGCCGTCGAGGCCGAGCCCTGCGCGGTCGGCGAGGTCGCGCACGTCCTGGGGACGGTAGGCGTGCACGTGCAGGCCGGGTGCGGCCCGCTTCGCTGTGCGGACGATGTCGAGGTAGGCGCGGGGGTCCTGATCGGCCGGGATGAGGCCCTGGATGCACAGCTCGGTCGCCCCGAGTTCGTGCGCGTCGGCGGCGATGGCCGCGACGTCGTCGAGCGTGAATGCGCCCGGCTCGTCGGTCGTGGCCGCCCGGAACCCGGTCGAGGTGAGGTTGCGGTTGGCGACGATGCTCACCGCTTCGCCGACCGTGTACCGGCGCACATCGTCCGCCGTGGCGGCGAGGGCGTCGAGGTCGGCCCCGACCGCGCCCAGGAGCAGCGACCATTCGTCGTCATCGAGCCCGGTGGGGTCGGCGGCCGCAGCCTCGGCGAGGGACGCGACCGGCCGGCCCGACCCCGCAGGGCCGAGGCGCCTCGGTTCGCGAGGGAGTGGCGCACTCGCGACCGGTTCTTCGGGGTCGGTCGAGCCCGATGCGTTCCCGACCGGGGCGCCCTCGCGCGCAAGCCCCGACCCGGGGTCGGCGAGGTCGGCGACCCGCTCGTGCAGCACCGGGTCGATCCACGTCGCCGCGTCGCCGACGTACTCCGGGTGCGCGGTCAGCCGTTCCCGCAGCTCGAACCCCAGCTCGGCAGTGCGCGCGGCGAGCTCCTCCAACTGCGGCCACGGGCGCTCGGGGTTGACGTGGTCGGCGGTCAACGGCGAAACCCCGCCCCAGTCGTCCGCCCCGGCGCGCACGAGCAGGTCGAACTCCGCGGGGTCGGAGAGGTTCGGCGGCACCTGGATCCGCATGTTCGGGCCCATCACGAGCCGGGCCACCGCCACCGCTGCGATGTACTCGAGAAGGTCGGCGTCGGGCGCATCCTGCATCGCCGTGCGGGGCTTCGCACGGAAGTTCTGCACGATGACCTCCTGGATGTGGCCCTGGCCGTCGTGCATGTGGCGCTCGTTCGCATCCCGAATCGCGATCAGCGACTCGGCGCGGTCGCGCAGCGTCTCGCCGATGCCGACCAGGATGCCTGTGGTGAACGGCACGCGCTCCCGCCCGGCGGCCTCGAGCACCGCGAGCCTGACCACGGGATCCTTGTCGGGCGAGCCGTAGTGCACGGCACCGGGCTCTTCATAGAGGCGGCGCGAGGTCGTCTCGAGCATCATCCCCATCGAGGGGCTGGCGGGCCGGAGCATCCGGAACTCGGCGGCCGACATCACGCCCGGGTTCGCGTGCGCGAGCATGCCGGTCTCGGCCGTGATCAGCCGCGCGATCGCGCCGACGTACTCGATGGTCGAGGCGTAGCCGTGTGCGTCGAGCCAGGCGCGGGCCTCGGGCCAGCGCTCCTCGGGGCGGTCGCCCAAGGTCAGCAGTGCCTCCTTGCACCCCATCGCCTGACCCTGGCGAACGACCGCGAGCACCTGCTCAGGGGTCATGTACACCGGTTTCTGCTTCTTCAGCAGCTGGCCCGGTGTGTCGACGAACACGCAGTAGTGACAGCGGTCGCGGCAGAGCGTGGTCAGCGGGACGAAGACCTTGCGCGAGTACGTGATGACCCTCGGCCGGCCGGCCATCGCGAGACCGGCGTCGCGCACTGATGCTGCCAGCCGCAGCAGGCGCTCGAACTCCTCACCGGTGGCCGACAGCATCAGCTCGGCATCTTCCACGCCGAGCTGAACACCGGCGGCAGCGCGGGTCAGCGCGACGTGAACGCCGGGAGCATGCCTCCGGATTGTGGATACTGGATCCAAAACAGTCATGAATTCATGATTGCATGATTTTCGAATCTTGGCAGCTGATTCGGGACGAATAGTCGAGCAGGCCAACACCGCCGATCAGGGGATGTAGTCGACGAGTCCCTGCGGCGCCACCGCCGCGCGATACCGCTCGACGAGCTCGCGCCAGCCCGACGCGGGGGTGTACTCGTGCTCGTACACCGCCTCGGTGAAGTGCCAGAGCAGGTACGGATGCGCCCCGAGGCGGTAGAGCGCCTCGAAGTCCCGAGCGGCGAATGCCGCCCGCTCCTCGGGGGTCAGCTCGCGATCGTCGGTGGCCCGCTCCGCCGTACCACCGCCGGCGAGCCAGCGGTGAACCGTGCCCGCCGGGTCGGCAACGTAGGCGGCGACGGCGGCATCACTCAGCTCGACCGAGCGAATGAACTTGTCGACCATGTACTTGCTCATCAGCGGCTCCCCCACAGGAAGAACGGGCTCGTCGAGAAACGAGATTCGGGCACGTCGACGAAGTCTGCGGCTCGGCCGCCCATCGCTGCGAGAGCCGCGACCGCGTTCAGGTATTGATACGTCATGCAACCGGCCTCCGTCATGCGGTCGAAGTCGCTGCAGACGCGGATCGCGCCGTCGAGGTCGCCGTCGCGCATCCAGCTCGCCGCAGCTTCGTCGAAGGCGGGATCGGGCGACCCGGCGAAGGTGCGGGGGCCGCCGACATCGTTGGCCATGTGCCCCGAGGTCAGGATCGCCACCCGCGCATCCGAGTCCCACGCCTCGATCGCCCGGCGCAGGTGCTCGCCCAGCGCTACGAAGCGCCGCACCGAGGGCACCGGCGGCATCGAGGCGTTCGCGTGGACGGGCACGACGGGCAGGTCGAGCTCGGGCCGCACGTACTGGAGCGGGATGACGAAGGCGTGGTCGAGCCGCCACTCCAGGCTCACCGAGAAGTCGATGGCGTCGGGCTGCACGCTGCGGCCGGCGATCTGGTCGGCGAGTTCGCGATGGCCCGCGAGCTCGCAGAACTCCATGCCGAACGTGCGCGCCTCGTTCTCCCAGGTGCCGTGGTACGCGTCGGCCTTGCCGACCACGAACGCCGGGGAGTTGTCGTAGAAGAACTGCCGCATGTGATCGGTGCCGATCACGACGACCACGTCGACATCGTGCTCGGCGAGCGCGTCGCGGATGCGGGCGAAGTTCGCTGCGATCGGCTTCAGATCGTCGGGCATCGGGTCGCGCATCGCGCGCCAGAGCAGTGGGTTGTGCGGCGTCACCGCGGCCATCACCAGTTGTGCCATGTCTTCTCCGTTGAGTTCGGCGCCGGGCGTTCAGAGCCCGAAGAGCTTGCGGGCGTTGTCGAGCAGGATCTTCTGCCGCGACTCGGGCTTGAACGGCAGGTCGGCGAACTCGCTCATCCACCGTTCGACGGTCATCACCGGCCAGTCCGAGCCGAACAGCACCCGGTCGCTGATGAGCGAGTCGGCGTACCGCACGACCTCCGGCGGCAGGTACTTCGGCCCCCACCCCGACAGGTCGAGGTAGACGTTCGACTTGTGCCACACCATCGCGAGGTTCTCGAGGTGCCACGGCCAGGCCGGGTGTGCGCTGATGATCTTGAGCTCGGGGAACTCGGCGGCGACGTCGTCGATGTACGGCACCGGTTTCGCGTTCTCGAGGTGGTACCCGCCGCCACCGGGTGTGCCCGCGCCGGCACCGGGGAAGCCGCAGTGGAACATCACGACGAGCCCCAGTTCGGCACAGGCCTCCCAGATCGGGAAGAACCGCCGGTCATTCGCCAGGAACTTCTGCCGCGACGGGTTCAGCTCGCCGACGCCCTTGATGCCGTACTCGCCGTGCATCCGGCGGATCTCGGCGATCGCCGCCTCGCCCTTCCAGGGATCGATGCCCGCGAACGGGATGAACACATCGGGATGGTCAACAGCGGCCCGGCCGATCAGGTCGTTCGGTGCACCGGGGATCCCCGAGGTCGTCTCCGAGTCGGAGTTCACGATCGCCGCCATCATCTTGCGGTCGCGGTACTGGTCGGCCTGCTCGGCGAACGACACGACCGGGCGCTCGCGACCGAAGTGCTTCGCCATCTGCTGGTGTCGCCTGCCCATCGCCGCGAGGAACTCCTCGGTCTGCGGGTGGGTGTGCACGTCGATGGCGACGAGGTCGTCGATGCGGCTCATGCGCGGATTCCTTCGGGTCGGGTGACGGATGCCGCGGCCGCGGCGAGCACGTCGGCGTTCGCCTCGCCCAGCCGGGGGGCGGCCCGCAGCTCCGGCCGCCCGCTGCCGTGGAACCGCGTGCTCGGCACGGGAACCCGGAGCGGCGTGTCGTCGTGGCCGGTGATCTCCTCGACGAGGGCCATCGACGCGACCTGCGGGTCGTCGAAGAGGTCGGCGACGGTGTTGAGCGGCCCGTGCGGGATGTCGTGCGCCTCGAGCCGGTCGAGCCAGTATTGCCGCGGCATCCGCTCGGTGATGGCCTTGAGCTCTGCGTCGAGTTCGTCGTAGTTGCGCACCCGGGCTTCGCGCGTGGAGAACCGCGGGTCGTCGGCGAGGTCGGCGCGCTCGAGCACTTCGAGCAGGCCCGTCCAGAACTTCTCCGGCACCGACATGTGGATGACGAACGCCTTGCCGTCGGAGCCGACGCACGCGTAAGCCTGCGCCCGGCGGGGCCGGGAGTCGGGGCCGGCGACCTGCCCGGTCTCGAGGTAGGTGGACGCCGCCTCGGTGAGGAAGTCGATGAGCGAGCCCACCATCGACACGTCGATGTGCTCGCCGACGCCGTCGGCGCCGCGGGCGTGCAGGGCCGCGAGCACCGCTTGCGAGGCCGACATGCCCGAGAGCAGGTCCGAGAACGCCGGCCCGAGCGGACGCAGCGTGTCGGCGGGCACGACCTGGCTGTACATCGCCCCGACCGCCGAGATGACCGTGTCGTAGGCCGGGCGCTTCGCGTAGGGGCCCTCGGGTCCGAAGCCGGTGATCGAGCACGTGATGAGTCGCGGGTTGAGCTCGCGCAGCACGGCCGGCCCGAACCCGAGTCGCTCAGCGACGCCGGGGCGGAAGTTCTCGATCAGCACGTCGACGTTGCGCGCGAGGTCGAGCAGCGCCGCGAGTCCGCCCTCGGTCTTGAGGTCGAGGGTGACACCGCGCTTGCCGCGGTTGTACGCGGCGAACTGCGGGCTCATCGCGCCGGAGCCTTCCCAGCGGCGCATCGGATCGCCGTCGGGCGCCTCGACCTTGATCACGTCGGCACCGAGATCGGCGAGGAGCTTCGCGGCATACGGCCCCGAGATGTACTGCCCCAGTTCGATGACGCGGATGCCGCGGAGCGGGCCTCCGTTCGCGCCGCTCACGTCTGCGCTGATCGGGTCTGCGCTCATCGGGTCTGCTCCTCTCGGTGTTCGGCCCGGAGTTCGGCGGGCCGGGTGTCGAGCACGATCTGTTCGCGCTGCACGACGACGAGGTGCAGCGGCACCGCCTTGGCCACGAGCGAGGTCGTCGGGCATCGCTCGGCCGCCTCGCGCACGAGCGCGGCCGCGACCTCTGGATCGGCGTCGTCATCGACGCGCACCTCGGCGACGAACCACTGCGGATGCGGCGGGGCGCCGGCGACCAGGTGCTCGCCGCGCAGGTCGAGCAGCGTGCGCACGCTCGCCTCGAGCGACCGCACCGGGACATCCGCCGCGGCCCATGTCTTCGCGCACCAGCCGAGCAGGCAGAAGGCGATCGAGCTCAGCAGGTATCGCATCGGGCTGGGGGCCGAGTCGTGGCCGCCCCGCTCGACCGACTCGTCGGAGCGGAACTCGAACTCCACTCCGTACTGCTCGAAGCGCGACACCGCGGTCACGTCGCACTCGAGCGTCGCGGCGACCCACGGTCGCATGCGAGCGGATGCCGCGTCCGCGCCGGTGCGGTCGGCGATGTGCTCGAGCGAGGCGCGCAGCCGGGCGCGGTCGATGATCTCAGCCGACATCGACGATCACCTTGCCGACGTTCGAGGTGGGGAACTCGCGGTACGCGCGTCCGATCTCGTGCAGCGGATAC
The DNA here is from genome assembly GCF_042720415.1 of Agromyces sp. NPDC058484. Classification (NCBI taxonomy): domain Bacteria; kingdom Bacillati; phylum Actinomycetota; class Actinomycetes; order Micrococcales; family Microbacteriaceae; genus Agromyces; species Agromyces sp. NPDC058484. The sequence goes on from NZ_JBHXMP010000025.1 coordinate 27,788, forward strand.
CGCGCCGCGATGATGGGCTCGATGACCCCCGCCCGCACGAGGTCGAGCGCGCGCCGCACCTGCGCGTAATCGGCGCTCGCGACCCCGATGAGGCGCTTGCGTCGCAGGTAGAAGTCGCGTGTGTCGATCTCGAGACGAGGGTCGACGGATGCCGCACAGAACACCGCACGCCCGCCCCATCCGAGCGCGGCGATGCCCGCCGCGAGCGTGGGAGCGTGGCCACTCACGTCGATCACGACATCGAAACCGGTGCCGCCGGGCGGCGCCGCGCCGAGGCGAGCGGCGAGTGCTGCGGCATCCGTCGCCCGGATCGCCCGCACGCCGGCGGGCGCCGCCGGCTCGGATCGGGATGCGGCGACGACCTCGGCTCCCAGATGAGCGGCGATCGCGACCGCGGCGCGCCCGAGCGTGCCGCTCGCGCCGGTGACGAGCACGCGTTCACCTGCGACGACGCCCGCGGTCTCGATCGCGTTGAGCACGATGGGCACGCTGTGCACCGCGGCCGTGGCGACGTCGGCGGCGATGCCCTCGCGGTCGAAGGCGTTGCGGCCGGGCACGACGACGACCTCGGCAGCCCCGCCGTCGCGGTGCACGCCGACGACCGTCTGCGCCGGGCAGTCGGCTTCGCGGCCGGCGAGGCACCGCGCGCACTCGCCGCAGGAGATGTTGGGCTTCACGACGACGCGCTCGCCGATCCGGGCGGGGTCGACGCCCTCCCCGACCGCGATCACAGTGCCGGCGGGGTCGATGCCCAGTACTCGCGGCAGCTTCGCGACGGCGCCAGGACCGTGGCCGGCGATGACATTGAGATCGAGTTGGTTCACGCCCACCGTCTCGATACGCACGGCGACCTCGCCGGGGGCAGGGCGGGGCGCATCCACCTCGGCGACGACGATTCCGTCGAGGCCGTGGGTCGTGAGCACCGCTGCGAGCAACGCTGGACCGCCTCCGTGTCGGGTCGCGATCGGTCATCGCGATTTCTGGATACCGTATCCAAAAATGGCGACGGCGTCCAGTGGTCGGCGTGATCGCGATCGATCCGCTCTCATCGTCCCGCATCCCATCGTCCCGCCGAACACGGTCAAAGAAAAGTATGGACAGTTCCCGACAGATTGGATACCGTATCCAGCAACTCGCGTGATGCTCTCGGTCTCCCGCGAGCGCCGAGCGCGAGCAACCCGCCAAGAATGGAGAGTCATGCGCAGATCCATCCCCCGATACGGCCTCGCGGCGGCCGCCGGCCTGGCAGCACTGGCGCTGCTCGCCGGTTGCGCCGGCGCCGGTGACGCCGGTGCCGACGCCGAGCCGGTCGAACTCGCCGCGGGCGAACCGGGCGCGGCCGAGGACACCGAGATCACGGTGGCCATCCCGTTCCCCGACATCACGATGTACTCGATGTTCGTGCTGGCGACCGACCTCGGCTACTACGAGGAGGAGGGCCTCACCGTCGAGGTCATCACCGCCGACAACGTCACCGCGGCCGTCGCGAGCGGCAGTGCCGACATCGGCGTCGAGAGCACCGGCACGGTGATCGAGGCCAAGCGTGGCGGCGTCGAGGTCGACCTGGTCAGCGGCCACTACTGCCGCCAGAACTTCGACTTCGCCACGCAGAAGGACATCACGAAGGTCGAAGATCTCGAGGGCACGTCGATCGTGCTCGCCGGCACCCCCGGCGACCCGGCCGAGTTCCAGCGGGCGCAGGTGCTCGCGGAGGAGGGCTGGGACCTCGAGGGCGTGAACGTCGAGATCGTCTATCCCGGGCCCGGCTCCGAGTCGTGGACCGAGTTCTTCGTGAACGACAAGATCACGCTGCAGCCCTTCTACGGTGACGACCGCCCGGCGCTCGAGGAGCACGGTGCGAACTTCCCCGTCGAGGCGCTCCGCAACTGGGCGAACGATGTCATGGTGGCCGGCAGCGGCTACGTGGAGGAGAACCCCAACACCCTCGTACGGTTCCTCCGCGCCACGCTCAAGGCGGTCGACTATGTGACGGCTCCGGCTCCCGGCGAGTTCCCCGAGAACGTCGACGAGGTGCTCGACATCTACGAGGCGAACGACTTCGACGTCTCGGCCCTGCGCGGCTCCGACAGCGTCTGGGTGCTCGACGGACACCTCGCCTGCGAGAACCTGTATTTCGACACCGAGGCGTGGGACACCACGATCGAGACGCAGAAGCTGCAGCCGCTCGAGTTCGACGAGTCGCAGCTCGTCTACCTCCTGAAGGCGCAGGAGCTGCTCGGTCTCGACAACGAGGGCCCGGCAACGCTCCCCTACCCCTGACGCCTCACAGCCTCAGCGAAGGGCCCCCGCCGCAGCGCATGACGGCGAGGGCCCTTCGCGTGTGCGATGAGGTCACCGGTGAAGGGCGTCACGGCGATGTACCATCTCCACCGTCACCGTCCATGAGTTCAGTTCTCGCAGGCCGCTCGGAGATCGTCCACGTAGCGGTCGAAGACCGGAACGAAGTCGGGAAGCGATCGCCCGGCAAGTGGCAGCATCACGCCACTGAGTTCCTCCCGCATCGTGAACCTCGACGCCCCACCGTCGATCCGCTCCACCGTGAACGTGCGGATCCCGCGGAACATGGGCAGTGAGCCCTCGCGCCAGATCATCCGGCTTGGCGGTTCGAACGCGACGACCGTCGGGCGGAAGGTGCGTCCCGGAGCAGCAGGCACTCGGATGGTGAGCCTGCGACCCGGCTCGATCGGACCGTCGATGCTCTGGACGGTCGAGTTCCACGAGGGGAAGCCGGCGGCATCGGTGAGCCTGCTCCAGAGCACGTCGGGCCGGGCCTCTATTTCGACCGTCACCTCAACGGCCTGCCGGAAGACCAACCGCTCCCGCGTGGCACTCATCGCGTGGCCTCCGTCGCACGCACCCGATTGTTGCGGGCGCTGTGCTCGAGCTCCACCAGGTCGAGTGCTTCGAGCAGAAGGAGCATCCAGTCGCCGTGCTTTACGAGCATCGCATGCAGATCGTCGATCGCCCGCGCGACGTAGGTGAGCGTCGTGCCGCCGACCTGACAGACGAGAACCGTTGGGTCCGCCGAGTCGCCACGATACGTCGTGTACTCAGACGAGTGGGGCGGCGTCTTCAGTTTCCAGGCAGCCTCGGGCGTACCGGTGCCGGACCAGTGCTCAGCCATGCTTCCCTCCCCGAGTGCGCGGATCAGGCGGACCAGACCAGTCTCGGCGCTCGGGAGGGTCGACGTCTTGTACGAACACGACGACATTGGGTGCGAAGTCGTTCGGGACCTCCGGCGGATAATGGCCGCGATACCCGCGCGGGACACCGCCGCTGAAGACCCGAAAGTCCCTGACGAAGTGCGCCTGGTCGTAGTAGCCGGCGTTCGCGGCGACCTCCCCGAGCGGAACCCCCGGATCGGTCATCAACTGACGCAGGGCACACTGGAAACGGAGGACCCGGCCCACGGTCTTCGGTGGGAACCCGAGGCCGCGGGCGAACAGCCTCTCGACCTGGCGCGGTGAGGATGCGGCGACATCGGCGAGCTCGTTCACCAGCACACGGCCGTCGCCGGCGACGAGCGCCGACAGGGCGCGCTCGAAGGTCGCCTGCGCCCCGTCGAGCCGCAGCCGCCCGAGGAAGAAGTCGTCGATCATCCGCGCGCTCGCCTCGAAGTCGGTGGTGCGAAGATCGGATTCGAGTTCTCGTATCCCATCGCCGAACACCAGCTCGGGTGCAGGTGTCCGCCCGCTCCAGGGTGCGATGCTCGCCCGCGTGAACGGCGCGAGGCCGCCGAGGTGGAATCGAACGCCGACGATTCGCACGGCGCCGTGCTGCAGGATCCGGATCGGCACAAGGCGCTGCGCGTCGAGGTTCGATCGATCGTGCTCGGATCCCCCGCCACCGATGACCTCGCGCCGATATGGTGCTTCGAAGTTGAAGATCAGGTCCGCGCGCGCGTCGACGAAGACGTCGACGCGCAGGTGGACGTCCTCACCTGGAACATGGGACACGAACCAGTAGTTCTCGATGTAGGACCGAAGCGACTCGGCGGGAGGGTGCAGCCGGTACACGCGCTCAGGATGGCACACCTGCTCGGCGAGCGCTCGTCATGCCGCGCGGCTCGCGGATTCTCCGGCCCGCCCGTCGCCGTGAGCCGACCGGGCGCTGCGCCGACGCACAAGCCGGCCCCCGTCATCGCGCATGAGACGGAGGCCGGCAGCCTGTGTGGGCGGATGCCGCGACTCAGCCGCTGCGGGACGGCACCGCCGCGATCGCCTCGATCTCGAACCGGTAGTCGGGCCCGGCGAAGCCGGCGACCTGCACGAGCGTCGACACCGGGAAGTCGTGCGTGAAGTACCGCGCACGGATCTCGCGCACGTCGTCGCGCACGAGCCGGAAGTCGTCGCGCACGAAGACGTTCACCTTGACCACGTCAAAGGGCGTCGCGCCCGCGGCATCCAGCACCTTCGCCAGGTTCTCGAACGCGAGCTCGACCTGCTCGCGAGCCCCCGACGGCATGGTGCCGTCGGGGCGCATGCCGATGATGCCGCTCACGAACACGAGGTCGCCGCCCGAGACGCGGATGGCCTGACTGAAGTCGGCCGTGGGCGGGTACACGCCCCGCGGCGAGATGACCTGCCTGTGCATGGCCTACGACGCCCCCGCGACCTTCTTGTCGTCGTACCAGGGCGCGAGCCGCTTGCGCAGGATCGAGATGAGCCAGAGCGTCAGGTTGGCGATGATGACCATGACGATCACCATGGCGATCGCCTCGGCCATCTCGAACTGGTAGGCCGCGAACTCCAGCATGTGCCCGAGGCCGCCGGTTCCGCCGAGGAACTCCCCGAGCACCTCGCCGGTGAAGCCGAGCGCCGCGCCGCGCTGGATGCCGGCCAGGCTGTACGGCAGGGTGGCCGGGAAGATGATCTTCCAACCGAGTGCGACGCCGTTCACCCCGTAGACCCGCCCGGCGTTCACGAGCGAGGTGTTGACCGTGACCGCACCCTCCATAGTGTTGAGGATGATCGGGAACACCGCGAGCAGGAACACGAGTGCGATCTTGGACTCGTTGCCGAGCCCGAGGATGAGGATGATGAGCGGCGCGAGCGCCACCTTCGGCGTCGAGTACAGCAGCCACAGGAAGGGCGCGACCATGAACCGCAGCACCGGCGACCAGCCCACCGCGAGTCCGACCACCACGCCCACGACGACCGCCAGCACGAGTCCGATCGCGAGGTTCTGGATGCTGAACCAGAACGCGGTCCAGAACTCGGGGTCGACGAGCAGCTGCAGGAACGACGCGAAGACGGCGGTCGGCGGCGGGAGGAACGTCTCGGGCACGAGGTGGAGCCAGCTGACCGCGGCCTCCCAGATGAGCAGGATCACCGCGATCACTCCGATGAGGAGCAGGCTCCACTTGCCCTCGCCGCTGCGCTGGCGCCGGCGGGGCTCCACCGTGCGCATGGTGCCGGTTGCCGAGGTGACGGTCATCGTCGGCCGCCCTTCTTCGTCCATGGTGCGGTCCAGCGCTCGACGAGCGTCACGACCTGGGTCATGCCGACGCTCCAGATGACGATGATCGCGATCGCCGCGAACGCCTGGTCGGTCTGGTAGGTGTTGGCGGCGCGCATGATGACCGCCCCCATGCCCGCCGACGATCCGCTCATCTCGGCGACGACCATGCCGATCGTCGCGAGCACGACGGCCTGGCGGAGGCCCGCGAACAGGAACGGCACCGTCGACGGCAGGTAGACCGAGCGGTACAGCTGCATCCGGCTCGCGCCGTACACCCGACCCGCCCGGATGATCGACGTGTTCGTCGTGCGCATGCCTGCGGCGACGTTGAGCATGATCGGGAAGATCGCGCTGATCGTCACGAGGAAGATCACCGGTCCGATGCCGAACCCGAACCACGCCTTCGCGAGTGGGTAGTAGGCGATCGACGGCGTCGCGTAGATCGTCCAGGCGATCGGTCCGGCCACTCGGTCGACCGGCAGCGAGGTGCCCATCAGCAGTCCGACCGGGATGCCGATCACCACGGCGAGGGTGAAGCCCGCGATCCACGCCTGCGCCGAGACCGGGATGTTCGCGGCGAGTGCGCCGCTCATGACGAGTTCGACGAACCCCTGGGCGATGGCGCTGGGCGGCGGGAAGAACACCGGGTTGATCCATCCGAAGACGCCGACGACCAGCTGCCAGATCACCAGCATCACGGCGACCTCGATGGCCAGCACGCCGGCCTTGGCGGCCGGGCTCAGCCCTGCCAGCCAGGCGCCGATGCCTCCGCGGCCGAGGTTCGGCCCGCTCGCGAGGAATGAGCTCATTTCGAGATCGCCGCCTCCGTGGCCTCGTGCTCCAGCGCATCCCAGAGATAGTCGCGCAGTTCGATGAATCGCGGATCCGACTGGACGTTGCGCTCCGAACGCGGACGCGACAGGCCCGTCTCGATGACCTCTTTGATGGCACCCGGATGGCTCTTGAACACCACGATCCGGTCGCCCAGCAGGATGGCCTCCTCGATGGAGTGGGTGATGAAGATCACCGTCTTGCCGGTCTTCGCGATGAGCTTGCCGATCTCATCCCGCATCACCTCGCGGGTGAGTGCGTCGACCGCGCCGAGCGGCTCGTCCATCAGGAGGATGCGCGGCTCGGCCACGAACGCGCGAGCCAGGCCGACGCGTTGCTGCATGCCGCCCGACAATTCCCGTGGATACGAGTTCTCGAAGCCCGCGAGCCCGACCATGTCGATGGCCTCCTGCACCCGGTCGCGCCAGCCCTGGCCCTTCAGCCGCTTCTGCATCTCGAGGCCGAACTTCACGTTGTCGAAGACGGTGCGCCACGGCAGCAGCGCGTAGTCCTGGAAGACCACGGCGCGGTCGGGGCCGGGAGCCGTCACCGGCTCCCCGCCCACGAGCACCTGCCCTGCGCTCGGCTTCACCAGGCCGGCGATGACGTTCATGAACGTCGTCTTGCCGCATCCCGATGGGCCGAGCACGGTGACGAACTCCCCCTCGCGCACGTCGAGTTCGACACCCTCGATGGCGATGAGCCGATTGCCCGTGCGGGCGACGTCGTAGCCCACCGTGAGACCGCGCACCGAGATGAGCGGCGCAACGGATGCCGCACCCTCGCCTCGATCGATCGTTGACGTCATGGCCGTTCCCTCTTCCGCGATCACGGGGGCCTCGATTATCCCGCCAGTACCGGCTCGGCAGCCTGCTGCCGCATCTTCGGCAGCACCTCGGTGCCGAGGAGCTCGATCTGCTCGAAGAACCGGTCGAACTTGAACCGGAAGTCGAACACGAGGTGCTCGGTTCCGACGGCCTCGAACTTCTTCAGCTCCTCGACGGCTTCGTCGGGGTTGCCGACGATGAGCTGCCCCTCGAGGTCCTCGACGGTCTCGAACTTACCCGACGGCGGCTTCACGGCGAACTTCGCCTTGTTCGCCCACGCCAGCAGGCCCGGCACGTTCACGTGCTTGAGCGCCTCTTCGCGGGTCTCCTCGATCGAGGTCGGCGGGATGACCGAGATGGTCGGCATGGGCCGGCCCGAGGCATCCGTCATCTCCTTCATGACCTCGATGCGCTTGGCCATCGAGGCGAGCGAGATGCGGCCAGGCATCCAGCCGTCGGCGTACTCGGCCGCGAGACGCGCCGAGCGCGGCGTGGCACCGCAGTACCAGAACGGGATGCGGCCGCCGACGGGCTTCGGTTCGATCGTGATGTTCTCGAACGAGAAGATGCCGTCGTCGTAGGTGACGTCGTTCTCGGTGAACACACGCTTGAGGATCTCGGCGTTCGAGCGCACCGCCTCGACGCGGTCCAGGTCGCCCCAGCCGATCGCCTCGAACTCGTGGTCGAAGGTGCCCGCGCCGAAGCCGAGGATGAGACGGGGCCCGACGAGCTGGGTGATCGTGCCGGCCATCAGCGCCGTGAGCAGCGGGTGGCGGAACGGGATGAGCGAGCCGGTGCCGAGCTCGAGCTTCTCGGTGACGGCGCCGATCGCGGTGAGCGTGGTGAGCGCGTCGTAGAACGTGCGGTTGGGCTTCTCCATCTCGCCGTGCGGCTCGAACACCAGGTGGTCGCGCACCCAGACGGAGTCGAATCCCATCTGTTCGGCGAGTTTCGAGCCCTCGAGCAGCTTCTCCCGGCTCGCCTCTTCACCGAAGTGGGGCAGCAGCAGTCCGAACTTCATGGTCACTTTCCTTCCTCGGCGACCGCGGCCGCCATCTCTGCCTGGTCGGCCTTGCCGGCCTGAACGGCCGCGAGCTTCCCGTATCCGGGCTCGCCGACGACGACGCCGTCGGCGTAGACATCCTGGCCGCGCACCAGCGTGCGTTCGATCCGGGAGCTGATGGTGCGGCCGTCGTACGGCGTCCACCCGATCTTCGACAGCACGTCGTCGTTCGTGATGGTCCACTCGTGGGCCATGTCGGCGATCACGAGGTCGGCGTCGGCGCCCACCTCGATCGATCCCTTCACCCCTGCCAGGCCGAACTTCTCGGCGGGGATCCGCGCGACCATGTCGACCGCGCGCTCGAGTTCGAGCTCGCCGCGGTTCACCGCGTCGAGCATGAGCTCGTAGTAGTACTGGATGCCTGGGGTGCCGGTGTGGGCGCTCCACATCTGCGTCCAGCCGATCTCCTTCTCCTCGCGGGTGTGCGGGGCGTGGTCGGAGCTCGCGATGTCGATCGTGCCGTCGCGCATGCCCTCCCAGATCGCGGCCCGGTTGTCGTCGGGCACCCAGTACGACAGGGCGTACGGCCCGAGCGTCTCGACGTCGTTCCAGGTCGAGAGGAACGGCGCCCAGTGGTTCACCTCGCAGGTCACGTCGATGCCGGCCGCCTTCGCACGACGCACGGCTTCGATCGAGCGGCGGGTCTGGATGTGGGCGATGTGCACGGGGCATCCGGATGCCTCGGCCAGGCGCAGCACCACGTCGATCGCCGTGTCCCAGATGACGCCCTCTCGGGCCGCGTACGCCGAGGCGTAGCCCTGCGGCGTGTTCTCACCGCGGGCGAGCACCTCGCCCTCGATGTAGTCCATCAGCGCCTGGTCGTGCGGGTGCACGATGAAGCGCTTGCCGGTCTTCGCGATGCGATCCATGATCTGCAGCAGGTGACCGTGGTCGTGGATGCCGGTGCCCGACGGGTGCGGGTAGTCGCGGCCCGTGTCGACGACCATGTAGATCTTGAAGGCGTTGATGCCCATCGCGGCCATCGGCTCGATCGCGTCGAACCTGGTCGGCGCCGGGTTGTGGTTCCAGTCGACGATCGAGGTCGACGCATACCGCTCGAACACGTCGGTGAGCGTCTCGACGTCGACCGTCGGCGGCTTCAGGTTCGGCATGCCGAAGATCGTGGTGACGCCACCGGCAGCCGCCTGACGCGTGGTGGTGAGGATGTCGTCCTTGTGCTCGTAGCCCGGCTCTCGGGTGTGCACGTGCACGTCGACCATGCCCGGCAGCACGAGCCGGCCGGATGCGTCGACGGTGCGCTCGGCGTCGACGGGCACGCCCGAGGCGACGAGCCCGGCGATCCGGCCGCCGTCGACGAGGACGTCGGCGGCGACGGGGCCGGAGGGCGTGGCGACGGTGCCGCCGGAGATTCTGAGGTCGATGGTCACTGCGGTGCCTCCATCAAGGTGACGGTCTCGCCCTGTTCGGGCGAGAGGGTGGTGCGAACGGCGAGGTGGTTCGGCCGCACGTGGCGGTCGAGCCATTCGACGATCAGCGGGGTGGTCTGCTCCCAGTAGCGGTCGTAGGCCGCGTAGTGGGTGGTGTGCCGTTGCATGATGAGCTGCTTCGGCCCCTTCGCCGCGGCGTAGAGCGCCTCGGCGTGGTCGGTGGGGGTGGTCGCGTCGCCCTCGACGCCGATCACGAGGAGCGGAGTGGTGAGCCGCGTGGCCGCATCGATCGGGCGGTAGGCGAGGATCTCCTCGGCGCACGAGAGCGGGATGGCGCTCGGGATCTTGTCGTCGACGTCGGCCTTGATGGTCGTCGCGCGGCGCTCGGGGGTGGGCACCATGATCTCCTCGCGCGGGTGCACGAGGCGGCCCTTGCCGGTCGTGACCCGAAGCTTGCGGTCTTCGTCGAGCCCCGCGAGGAACGCGAGCCACTCGTGCTCTTGCCGCATGCGATGCAGCCAGTCGGTGCCGTCGGCGACGGGCACCTGGCTGACCGCGGCCTTGACCCGCGGGTCGGCGTCGGCGAGCAGCACGGCGTTGCCGCCGCCCGTGCCGCCGGTGCCGAAGACGCCGATCGCGTCGGCGATGACGTCGTCGCGCGTGGTGAGGTAGGTGACGGCGTTCACCAGGTCCTGCAGCTGGCGAGCCGGCGAGAGGAGGCCGCGGTCTCCGCCCGAGTCGCCGAATCCGCGGTAGTCGAACACCAGCACGGCGAAGCCGGCGGCGACGAGCGCCTCGTGGTATCGCACGTAGAGCTTCGCGTCCTTGAGCCCGAGCCAGCCCGGGCCCTGCACGATCGCACGGTATGGACCCGGGGTGTCGGGTGTGCGCAATACGCCGGCGATCGGATCACCGTCGCTGTGGAACTCGACGTTCGTGGTCTTCATCTGGTGCAGGGCCCTCTCGGATCGTTGCGGTGCTTCGTTGCGAACACCATCATTGCGTATTCTGGATCCAGAATCCAGTAGCGAGTTGAAACTCATCGATTACCCGAGCGCGCGCAGTCGCGGTACGAGGTCGCGTTCGAAGAGCTCGAGGAACCGGCGCTGGTCGTGACCGGGCGCGTGGAACACGAGGTGGTTGAAGC
>NZ_JBHXMP010000026.1:0-31180 GCF_042720415.1 Agromyces sp. NPDC058484
AGCATCACGACCCTGCATGCACCAAGTCTTAACCCGCGACCAGACTTCTGCAGCAGGCGCGCCTTAACCCGCTGGATTGTTCAGCGGTCTCCTAGAGGGTGTGGCCGAGCTTGTACTCGCCCTGCTTCCAGCTCGGGAGCTCGTCGGCGTCGTCGCTCTTGCGGGTGTACGAGAAGCCGTCGGCGCCGATCGTGACATCCATCTCGGAGTCGTCGGTGCGGGCGACCACGGGCTGCGGGTTGCCGTCGAGGTCGAGCACCAGCGAGGCATCCGTGTACCAGGAGGGAACGACGGGATTGCCCCACCAGTCGCGGCGCTGGTTGTCGTGCACGTCCCAGGTGACGACGGGGTTGTCGGGGTCGCCCGTGTAGTAGTCCTGCGTGTAGATCTCGACGCGGTGGCCGTCGGGGTCGCGCAGGTAGAGGTAGAACGCATTCGAGACGCCGTGGCGGCCGGGACCGCGCTCGATGACGTCCGACATGCGGAGCGCCCCGAGCTTGTCGCAGATCGCGATGATGTTGTGCTTCTCGTGCGTGGCGAACGCGACGTGGTGCATGCGGGGGCCGTCGCCGCCCGTCATCGCCGTGTCGTGCACGGTGGGCTTGCGGCGCATCCACGCGGCGTAGGTGGTGCCCGCCTCGTCCTGGATGTCCTCCGTCACGCGGAAGCCGAGGTCCTCCATGTACGCGACCGCCCGGGGCACGTCGGGCGTGACCTGGTTGAAGTGGTCGAGGCGCACGAGGCATCCGGGGGTCTGCAGGTCGTACCGCCAGGCGAGACGCTCGACGTGCTCGACGTCGTGGAAGAACTCGTACGGGAATCCAAGCGGGTCCTCGACGCGCACCGAGTCGCCGATGCCCTTGTTCCAGCCCTGGGGGTTCCGCTCCACGCGGCATCCGAGCTCCTCGTAGAAGGCGACCGCCCTGTCGAGGTCCTCAGGGGTCCGCACACGGTACGAGAACGCGGCGACCGCGGCGACCGGGCCCTTGCGGAGCACGAGGTTGTGGTGGATGAACTCCTCGAACGAGCGCAGGTAGACGGTGTTCTCGTCCTCCTCGGTGACGACCAGGTCGAGCACGTCGACGTAGAACCTGCGGCTGGCCTCGAGGTCGGTGACGATGAGCTCCATGTAGGCGCACCGCAGCACATCGGGTGCCGGCGCCGAGGGCGTGGGGATCGGGTGGGCCGGGGCGGGGATCGGGTCCGATGCGGTCACGGTGGGTTCGGGGAGTTGCATGTCGGCTTCCTTCATTGTGAGTCGGGGAGGGATCAGGGGTTCGCGGTGGCGACGGGCGCGGTCTCGGCGTGGGTGCCGAATCGCGGCGAGTGCGCCTCGTTCAGCGTGATGTGCACGGCCTGCTGGTCGGTGTAGAAATCGATCGACCGGTAGCCGCCCTCGTGCCCGAGGCCCGAGGCCTTGACGCCGCCGAACGGCGTGCGCAGGTCGCGCACGTTGTTCGAGTTCAGCCACACCATGCCCGCCTCCACGTTCTGCGAGAAGTTGTGGGCGCGCTTCAGGTTGTTCGTCCAGATGTAGGCGGCGAGTCCGTACTTCGTGTTGTTCGCCAGCTCGAGCGCCTCCTCGTCGCTGTCGAACGGGGTGATGGCGACGACCGGCCCGAAGATCTCCTCCTGGAAGATCCGGGCGTCGGGCGAGACATCCGCGAACACGGTGGGGGCGACGTAGTTGCCCGTGTCGAGCCCATCGGGCCGGCCGCCGCCGGCGACGAGGCGCCCTTCGTCCTTGCCGAGCTCGACGTAGCTCATGACCTTGTCGTAGTGCTCGGGGTGCACGAGCGCGCCGACCTCGGTCTTCGGGTCGTGCGGGTCGCCCACGACGATGTTCTTCGCCCGCTCGGCGTACCGCGACACGAACTCGTCGTAGATCGGTCGCTCGACCAGCACGCGGCTGCCGGCCGTGCACCGCTCGCCGTTCAGCGAGAACACGCCGAACACGGTGGCGTCGAGCGCGGAGTCGAGGTCGGCGTCGGCGAACACGACCGCCGGCGACTTGCCGCCGAGCTCCATCGAGAGGCCCTTCAGGAACGGCGCCGCATTGCCGAAGATGATCTGCCCGGTGCGGCTCTCGCCGGTGAACGAGATGAGCGGGACATCCGGATGCTTCACCAGCGCGTCGCCCGCCTCCTCACCGAGCCCGTTCACGAGGTTGAACACGCCGTCGGGCACGCCGGCCTCGCGGAAGATCTCGGCCCAGAGCGACGCCGACAGCGGCGTGAACTCCGCCGGCTTCAGCACGACGGTGTTGCCGGTGGCCAGTGCCGGGGCGAGCTTCCACGACTCGAGCATGAACGGCGTGTTCCACGGCGTGATGAGCCCCGCGACGCCGATCGGCTTGCGGTTCACGTAGTTCACCTGGCGGCCGGGCACCTTGTAGGTGTCGTCGTTCTGGGCGACGATGAGGTCGGCGAAGAAGCGGAAGTTCTCGGCCGCGCGCTGCGCCTGGCCGAGGGCCTGGGTGATCGGCAGCCCCGTGTCGAAGGTCTCGAGCTCGGCGAGGCGGGCATCGCGGGACTCGACGAGGTCGGCGACGTTGTGCAGGATGCGGGCGCGCTGGCGCGGCAGCATCCGGGGCCACGGACCCTCGGTGAACGCGCGACGCGCCGCGGCGACGGCGAGGTCGATGTCGGCCTTCTGCCCAGCCGCGGCCTGCACGTAGGTCTCGTTCGAGACGGGGTCGAGCACGTCGAACGTCTCGCCGCCGACGGAGTCGACGAACTCGCCGTCGATGAAGTGGCGGATGCGGTCGGGCAGATCCTCGGGGATGTAGTGCGTCATGGTGATCCCTTCGTGGAAGCGGATGGTGGAGTGGGGTCAGGCGACCGCGGGCGCGCCGGCGCCGGGCTCAGCGGATGCCGCGGCATCCGTCTCGCCCGCCGCCCTGTGGTCGGACTGGTAGGCGAGCACCGCATCGAGGGTCGCCGTGCGGTGCCGTCGTGCCGCGAGCTCGATCTCGAGCGGATCCGCACCGGCCTCGATCAGGGCGACGATGTGCTCGTGCTCCTCGACCGACTGCTGGGCGCGGCCCGGCACGAACCCGAACGAGGAGTCGCGCAGCACCTTCATGCGGTTCCAGCCGCGGTGCACGAGGTCGAGCAGGTGCGGGTTCGGGCACTCCTCGAACAGCACCGCGTGGAACTGGAGGTTCAGCTCGGTGAAGCGATGCGGGTCGAAGTCGTCGAGGGTGCGCCGCATCCGCTCGTTGAGCTCGCGTGCCCGGCGGAGATGATCCGCGGTCAGGTGCGGCGCGGACATCGACGTGGCGGCGCCCTCGACGAGCGCGAGGGTCTGCATCGTGTGCAGGTACTCCGTCTCCTTGATGAGGGCGACCTGGGCGCCCACATTGCGTTCGAAGGTGACGAGCCCCTCCGCCTCGAGCCGGCGGATGGCCTCGCGCACCGGCACGACGCTCACGTCGAGCTCGGCGGCGATCTGGCCCAGCACGAGCCGGAACCCCGGCACGTACCGGCCGTCGTCGATGCGCTCGCGCAGGAACCGGTACGCTCGCTGCGACTTGCTCTCGGTGCTCATCGTGCCGGCTCCGATGCCTCAGCCCCCGCGACGGCCGTCCGGTAGCGGGCGAGCCACTCGGCGTTCATGGGGAACAGTCCGTCGACGGATGCCCCGGCCGCGACCTGCTCGGCCACGTACGCGTCCTGTCGCTCCTGCTCGGCGGCCTCGGCGACGACCTCCCCGACCAGCTGCGGCGGGATCACGATGACGCCGTCGCCGTCGCCCACGATGACATCGCCCGGCTGCACGGCGGCACCGCCGCATGCGATGGTCACGTCGACCTCCCACGGCACGTGCCTGCGACCGAGCACGCTCGGGTGCGAGCCCCGCGAGAACACGGGGATCTCGAACCCGGCGACCGCGTCGAAGTCGCGCACGCCGCCGTCGGTGACGATGCCGGCGGCGCCGCGCACCTGCGCCCGGAGGGCGAGCACGTCGCCCACGGTGCCGGTGCCGCGCTCGCCGCGGGCCTCGACGACGAGCACCTCGCCCGGCCGCACCGTGTCGAACGCGAGCTTCTGGGCGTTGAATCCGCCGCCGTGGCTCGCGAACAGGTCGGGGCGGAACGGGATGAAGCGAAGCGTCTTGGCCACGCCGACGATGCGATCGCCCGGGTGGTTCGACGAGACGCCCTCGATGAAGATGTCGTGGTAGCCGCGCTTGCGCAGGGCGACCGAGAGGGTCGCGACGGCGACGCCGGCGATCTGCTCGCGCAACTCGTCGGTGAGCACGCCGGCTTCGGCCCCGGTCGCGCCCGCTTCGACGGGCTCAGCGAGCGGCGCGCTCGACCGGCCGGCGGCGACCGCGGCGGCGAGCTCCTCCTCGGAGCCCCACGCCTCGACGCGCTGCAGGTCGTCGACCGCGGGCTTCGTGCCGAAGTCGCCGAACGCCGCGGTGCCGTGGGTGACGGTGGTCACGAGGCGTCCGGTCGACGGCGCGCCCGGGGCATCCGGTGCGTCGACCTCGACCTCGACGACGTCGCCCGGCACGACGACCGACGAGCCGGCCGGGGTGCCGGTGAGGATCACGTCTCCGGTCTCGAGGGTCATCAGCTGGGAGAGGTCGGCGACCAGCTGGCCGAACGGGAAGAGCAGGGTATCGCTCGTGTCGTCCTGCACGAGCGTGCCGTTGACCCAGGTGCGCACCCGCAGTGCGTCCGGGTCGACGGATGCCGCGGGCAGCAGCCCGGGGCCGAGGGGCGTGAACCCGTCGCCGCCCTTGGAGCGCACGTTCGAGCCCTTGTCGGCGGCGCGCAGGTCGTAGATCCCGAAGTCGTTGGCCGCGGTGACGGATGCCACGTGCGACCAGCCGTCGGCGGGGGAGACCCGCCTGGCGGGGCGGCCGATCACGATCGCGATCTCGCCCTCGAAGGCGAGGAGCTCGGTGCCGGCCGGGCGTTCGATCGTGGCACCGGTCGGCGCGACCGAGGACGCCGGCTTCAGGAAGTAGCTCGGCTTCGCGGGGGTGCGGCCGCGCTGGGCCGCCCTCGACGGGTAGTTGAGGTGCACGGCGATGATCTTGCCGGGCGTGGCGATGGCGCCGTCGCGCGTCGCGGCGGAGGCGTTCGTCGCGGTGAAGTCGTTCGTCATGGACACCCTCGTCTCTCAATATTTGAAATCATATACGATCTGTGGACAAGGCGCCAGTCGAGGGCGTCCGGGCGTGCCAACGTCCTCGAAACTGCAGATGTCCTCGGAATCGGCGGGGGCATTCAGTATCCTGCGCGAGGCGTATCCGAGTGCGCGGCGTCGGTGCCGATGAAGCGGTCGGCGAGCGCTTCCGATGCGCGGGCGAGCAGCGCGACGTCGGCCCCGACGAGCACGAACGAGGCGCCGGCGGCGAGGTAGCGATCCGCGGTGGCCGGCGCGAAGGCGTTGACTCCGGCGGGCTTGCCCGCGGCGACCGCGGCCCGGATGCAGTGCTCGGCCGCAGCCACGACGTCGGGATGCTCCTGCTGCCCGAGGTGCCCCATCGACGCGGCGAGGTCGGAGGGGCCGACGAAGATCGCGTCCACGCCGTCGACGGCGAGGATCTCGTCGACGTGCTCCACGCCGGCGGCCGACTCGATCTGCACGGTCAGCGAGACCGTGCCCGCGGCATCCGCGAGGTAGTCGTCGACGCGGTTCCAGCGCGACGCGCGGGCCAGCGCGCTGCCGACGCCGCGCACCCCCGCGGGTGGGTACCGCACGGCGCGCACCATCTCGGCGGCGTGCTCGGCGGAGTCGACCATCGGCACGAGCAGGTTCTGCGCGCCGAGGTCGAGGTACTGCTTCACCGTCACGATGTCGCCGTACGGCGGGCGCACCAGCGGGGTCGCGGGGTAGGCGGCCACCGCCTGGAGCTGGGCGAGGATCGCCTCCAGCCCGTTCGGGGAGTGCTCCGCGTCAATGAGCAGCCAGTCGAGCCCGCTGCCCGCGGCGATCTCGGCGATGAGCGGACTGCCCGAGCACACCCACATCCCCGCGAGCGAGCGATCGGATGCCGCGAGCCGGTCGGCGAACGTGGGCGGCAGCGTCATTCGAACCGGCATGTGATCGCCCCCAGCTGTCCGTAGTCGGCATGCACCGTGTCGCCCCGCTCGACCCACATGGGGCGCGTGAACGATCCCGCGAGGATGATCTCGCCGGCGCCCGGCGATTGCCCGTGCTGGGCGAGCTTGTTCGCGAGCCACGCGACGCCCATGGCCGGGTGGCCCAGCACCGCGGCGGCGACGCCCGACTCCTCGATCGTCTGGTTCCGATAGAGGAGCGCCGACACCCAGCGCAGGTCGACGGCGTCGACCTTGACGGGGTTGCCGCCGACGACCATGCCGCCCATCGCCGCATTGTCGGAGATCGTGTCGACGATGGTGCGGCCCTGCATCTCGATGTGCGAGTTCAGGATCTCGAGGGCCGGGACGACGTAGGCGGTGGCGTCGAGCACGTCGAAGATCGTGACATCCGGTCCCTGCAGCGACTTCGCGAGCACGAAGGCGAGCTCGACCTCGATGCGCACGTTCGAGAACCGGTCGAACTCGACGGATGCCCCGGACTCGTACACCATGTCGTCGAAGATCACGCCGTAGTCGGGCTCGGTGATGCCCGTCGCCACCTGCATGACCTTCGAGGTGAGGCCGATCTTCCGGCCCACCATGCGACGGCCGGCCGCCACGCCGCGTTCGGCCCAGAGGCTCTGCACCGCGTAGGCGTCTTCAACGGTCATGCCGGGATGGCGAGCAGTGAGGAGCGGGACGATGCTGCGGTCGCGATCGGCTGTGACGAGTTCGTCGGCGATCGCTTCGATTCGAGGGGGTTCCAGCACAGTCTCTCCGTTTCCACATCGAACAGGGATGCTCGAATCGTATACGATCCCACCCCGGAACGTCAGGGGGAATCCGATCGAGTTTCCGAACGCCCCAGACTGCGGGTGTGAGGCATCCGAGAACGCCAGTCCCGTATATCTGATATCGTATACGACCAACTGGCTCGGCAGGCTTACATCGGCTGTGCGACCGGGTCAGACTTGAACTGTCGACGAAGGAGTCAGCGAATGAGCACCGAATCGAATCCCCCGGGATTCACCCCCACGGGGACCATCGCCCAAGTTGCCGATCAGCGGCGCGTCATCTTCGCCACCGTCGTGGGAACGACGGTGGAGTGGTACGACTTCTTCATCTACGCGGCATCCGCAGGCCTCGTCTTCGGCACGTTGTTCTTCGAACAGGCGGGGCCGGAGTTCGCCCAGATCCTCGCGTTCATCACGGTCGGCATCAGCTTCCTGTTCCGGCCGCTCGGCGCGTTCCTCGCCGGGCACTACGGCGACAAGATCGGCCGCCGGCCGATGCTGGTGCTCACGCTGCTGCTGATGGGTGTCGCGACCACGCTCATCGGCGTGCTGCCCACCTACGACGCGATCGGGATCTGGGCGCCGATCCTGCTGATCCTGCTGCGCGTGTTCCAGGGCATCTCCGCCGGAGGCGAGTGGGGCGGCGCGGTGCTGATGGCCGTCGAGCACGCGCCCAAGAAGCGGCGCGGTGTCTTCGGCGCTTCGCCGCAGATCGGCGTGCCGATCGGCATCCTGCTGTCCTCGGGCGTGCTCGCCATCATGGCGGTCATCGCCCCGGGAGACGCGTTCCTCGCGTGGGGCTGGCGCGTGCCGTTCCTGCTGTCGGTCGTGCTGATCGGCGTCGGCTACTGGGTGCGCCGCCGCGTGTCGGAGAGCCCGGTGTTCGAGGAGATCGCCGAGCGCAAGGAGGAGGCGCGGATGCCGATCGTGCAGCTGTTCCGCAAGCACCTCCTGCTGGTCATCGTGGCGGCGTTCGTGTTCGCCGGCAACAACGCGGTCGGTTACATGTCGACCGGCGGCTTCGTGCAGCGCTACGCGACCGACCCCGAGGGCGCGATCCGGCTCGACCCGGCTCCCGTGCTGTGGGCCGTCGCCGCCACGGGTGTGACCTGGCTGGTGTTCACCTGGCTCGGGGGCTGGATCAGCGACAGGATCGGGCGCCGGAACACGTACATCATCGGGTGGATCACGCTCGCCCTCGCGCTGCTCGCGCTCTTCCCCATCGTGAACCTGGGCACCCCCCTCTCACTGTTCTTCGGGGTCGGCCTGCTGACGATCGGGCTGGGCCTGACCTACGGCCCGCAGGCCGCGCTGTACTCGGAGCTGTTCCCCGCCTCGATCCGGTTCTCGGGCGTGTCGATCTCATACGCGATCGGCGCCATCATCGGCGGCGCGTTCTCGCCGACCATCGCGCAGGCGCTGCTCCAGGCCACGGGCAACCCCTGGTCGATCACGGTCTACCTGCTGATCATGGTCGCGCTCGGGCTCGTCGCCACCCTGCTACTGCGTGACCGCACCGGCATCCCGCTCGGGCCCGAGCACGAACACGTGCAGGAGAAGAGCCCGATCTACGGCATGTCGAAGGCCTGAGGGACCTCGCGACGCGGGCGGCTCCATGGGGAGTCGCCCGCGTCGCGGCGCGCGACCGCGGATGCCGCGGGGTCAGCGGGCTCAGTCGCGCACGAACGGGTCGTCGACCGGCGTGCCCTCGACGTACGGGCCGAAGAACAGGTCGGCACCGTCGGCGGTCAGCGCGCTGCCGGATGCGCGACGACCGCCGCCTTCCTGCGTGAGCGAGGCGATCCGCGCGAACGGGAGCCTGATCGCGGGGTCGTCGGGATCGGCGATGGTCAGCACCCACCCGTCGTCGCCGCGGACGAGCGCCGGGTCGCGGAACACGAGGTGCAGCATGCCGCTGTGCCCGGTGAGCGTCACCGTTCCGCGGAACGCGAGATCCGCCTCCGGGGATCCCGGGAACTCGAACCCTTGGTCGGTCGCAACTGCTCCGTGCGCGGCCTCCGCGGTTCCGTCGGCCATGCCGCGCACGTACTCGATCAGCGACTGCTTGATCGGCCAGATCAGCGTGGTCACGACGCATCCGAGCCGGTCCAGCGGATGGATCGCGCGAACTCGATGAGCGCGCGCACCCGATCGGGCGAGTCGGTCTCGGCCGACCAGATGACGTCGATCCCGACGGGCGGCACCGCCGGAGAGATCTCCTTCATGACCACAGGGTAGCCCTCGTAGCTCGCCGGGTTCGCGGGGCGCTGCACCAGGATGCCGTAGCCGAGGCCCCGCCCGACGAGCGTGCGCACGACCTCGTAGCTCGTCGTGCGGTGGCGGATCCGAGGCAGCAGGCCGCGGGCCGTGAACAGCGAGAGCGTGTGCGCGCTCGACGGCGGCGCGTCCAGCAGGATGAGGTCCCGCTCCGCGACATCCTCCAACGTCACCGTGTCGGCATCCGCGAGCGGATCGCCCGCTGCCACGAGCACGTACGCCGACAACTCGAACAGCTTCTCGCGCCGCGGCATCCCGGGCACGAGCAGGTCGTACACGAAGGCGACGTCCACCTCGCCCGACTCGATGCGGCCCTCGAGGCGATCGTGCGTGGCCTCGAAGATCTGGAGCTCCACCCGCGGGTGGGCTTCGCCGAAGTCGTGCAGGAGCGGCGGCAGTACGGTGGGGGCCAGCGTGGGATAGCAGCCGATCGTGATCGGCCCGACGAGCTCGCCCGGGCCGCTGCGCATCGAGACGCCCAGTTCGCGGGCGGCGGCGAGGAGCGGGCGAGCACGGGCCACGACATGCGAACCGGCGCTGGTCAGGGTGAGGCCGTGCGCGCGACGGCGGACGCACAATCGCATGCCCATCGTGCGCTCGAGCTCGGTGATCGCGTCCGAGATCGCCGAACTGGTGAGGTGCAGCTCCGCGGACGCGGCGGCGATCGTGCCGGAATCGGCGGCGGCCACCAGGTACGACAACTGACGCAGCGTGAAGTCGGGCACGTCGATGGGCTCCATATTTCGATTCTGCTTGAGAAGCTTCGAAAGAGAAACCGCTTTTGCTTCTCAACGCGGCTGGCGACAATGGATGGATGGCGATGAAGCCGGAACAGGAAGTCACGTGAAATGGCACGCAGCGAAGCCCCCGTCGCCGACTGGGTGACGATTTCCGACCTCTACCGCGATCCGTTTCCCATCTACGAGCGGCTCCGCGCCGAGGGCGGCGTCCACTGGGTGCCCGCCGTCGGGCGGTACCTGATCACGAGCTACGACGCCGTGCACGTGACCGAGACCGACCAGCAGACGTTCTCGGCGAACGAGCAGGGGTCGCTGCAGATCCGCGCCATGGGGCACTCGATGCTGCGGCGCGACGACCCGGAGCACTACGTCGAGCGGCGGGCCTGGCAGCCGGCGCTTCGTCCGGGCACGGTGAAGCGCGTCTGGAACGAGGTCTTCGAGCGCAACGCCGACCACTTCCTCGGCGAGCTCATCGACAAGGGGCCCGGCGCCGACCTCATCTGGGACTTCGCCGCGCCCTACGCGGGCGAGAACCTGCGACAGATCATGGGGCTGTACAACGCCACCCACGAGGACATCCAGCGCTGGTCGCAGGACATGATCGACGCGACCGGCAACTACGCCGACGATCCCGAGGTCTGGGAGCGCGGCCGACGCGCCTTCGACGAGGTCGACGTCGCACTCGACGAGATGCTGGCTTGGCACGCGGAACATCCCGATCATTCGCTGCTCTCGTCGCTGCTGGCCATGCCCGACTACCGGATGCCGCTCGAGAAGATCCGCGCGAACATCAAGATGACCATCGGCGGCGGCATGAACGAACCTCGCGATGCGCTCGGGGTCGCCTCCTGGGCGCTCCTGACCCACCCCGACCAGCGCCGGATGGTCGAAGCGGATGCCTCGCTGTGGAACACCGTGTTCGAGGAGAGCATCCGGTGGGTCGCGCCGATCGGCATGTACTCGCGGCAGACCACTCGCGACGTCGACCTGGTCGGCGTGAACCTGCCGAAGGGCGCGCGGCTGGGCATCTGCATCCTCTCGGCCAACCGGGACGAGACCGTATGGCCCGACGCGGCTGCGTTCGACCTCCGCCGCGAGGTCAAGCCGCACCTGGCGTTCAGCAAGGGCGTTCACGTCTGCCTGGGCGCGTGGGCTGCGCGAGGCGAGGTGGCGGATGTCGCGCTGCCACGCCTGTTCGAACGTCTGCGCGGGCTCGACCTCGTCGCCGACGATCCCGCCGAGATCGGTGGCTGGGTCTTCCGGGGGATGCTGAAGCTCCCTGTCACGTGGAGCGGCACCCGCGCCGCAGACGCGACGCCCTCGGCGAAGGCGGGCGTGAGCCCGGGCGAGGATGAGTCGAGATCGGATGCCGCACCGCGGATCGCGATCGTCGGGTCGGGCCCGTCGGGCTCGTTCACCGCGCAGGCGCTGCGCCGCGTCCTCCCGGCGGCCGAGCTCGACGTGTTCGACCGCCTGCCGGTGCCGTTCGGTCTCGTGCGATACGGGGTCGCCGCCGACCACCAGGGCACGAAGTCGGTGTCACGCCAGTTCGAGCGGCTGTTCCTGCACGAGGGCGTGCGGTTCCACGGGAACACGACCCTGGGCGACGATGTCTCGCTCGATGAGCTCCGCGAGCGATTCGACGCCGTCGTGCTCGCGACCGGACTGCGTCACGACGCGACCCTGAAGATCCCGGGCGCGAAGCTGGGCGGCGTCATCGGGTCGGGTGAGCTGACCCGCGTGCTGAACGGGCATCCCGATCACCCCGAGGTCCCCCGGCTGTCGGAGCACGTGCTCGTGCTCGGGCAGGGCAACGTCGCGATGGACGTGGTGCGCCTCATCGCCCGCGACCCCGCGGAGTTCGAGGGCTCCGACGTCGACGATCGTGTCCGCGAGCAGGTGGTCTCCGGGGTGCGCGTCATCACGGTCGTGGGCCGCTCCGCACCTGGCGCCGCGAAGTTCGATCCGGTCATGGTGCGCGAACTCGCTTCGCTCTCAGGCGTCGAGCATGTGCTGCACGGCGTCGACATCGACACGGCCCCGGAGGGCAAGGACGCACGGTGGGACGCGCTGCGAGCGCTCGCCGCGACGACGGATGCCCCGGATGCACGCGTGCGGATCGAATGGTGGTTCGGGCTGACGCCCGAGGCGTTCGAGGGCGACGACCGGGTGCGCACGACGCGGTTCTCCTCCGCCGCCGGCGACGTCGAGATCGAGGCGGGGACGGTGATCACCGCCATCGGCTTCGCCGCGGGCGACGACACGCCGATGGCGCCGGGGGCCCACCCCGACGGTCGCGTCGAGCCCGGGCTGTACGTGGCGGGCTGGCTGCGCCGCGGACCGCGCGGCACCATCCCCGATCAGCGCACCGACGCGCGCGGCCTCGCGGCGATGATCTTCGATGACCTCGCCGCGGGGCGGATCACCGCGCAGAAGGCGGGGATGGAACCCCACGCCGGAGCCGTCGACTTCGACGGCTGGCGGCGCATCGACGTGCGTGAGACCCTCGGCGCGGCGCCGGGGCGCTCGAGGGCGAAGCTGCGCACCCGCGAGGAACTGCTGGACGCGGCGCGTGACCGGGACATCCCGCTGCCCGGGGTGCGGGCCGTCGAGAGTACGGCAGGTGCGGCATCCGGCCAACCGATCACCATCCTGTTCGGCACGGAATCGGGCGGGGCCGAACTCGTCGCCGACGACCTGCGCCACCACCTGGCGGGGCGAGACGTCGAGGTCGTCGACCTCGCCGACGCCGACCCTCGGACGCTGGATCCGTTGCGATTGCACCTCGTGGTCTGCGCGACCTATGGAGACGGTGAGGTGCCCACGTCGGCGCGGCCGTTCCACCGCGCCCTGGTCGAGGAGCGGCCGGATCTCATGGGCCTTCGATACGCGGTGTTCGGCATGGGTGATCGCAGCTACACCAAGACGTACTCACGCGGCAGCGAGCTGATCGACGAAGCGCTCGCCGCCTGCGGCGCCCAGCGCGTGGGGGAGTACGGCCGTCACGACGCCGGAGGCCCGCTCGGCGCGGCCGAGACCGCGGTGGAGTGGGTCGACGGCGTTCTCGCTGATGCCGAGGAGACGGCGCGACGGCACTGACCTAATGGCCGCGACGGCACTGACCTCCTGGCGGGGACGAACGGCGCCGTGCTTCGGCCGGTTGTGATACCGATCATGCGGTGTGCTGCGATGATCGGTATCTCGGATCCCGTTCGGAGAGGAACACGCGAGATGAACTCGGCCGCTGACGACGACACTCCCATGCGGCGCCCGCGAAGCGTCTACGGCGTCGGTGCGGAGCCCGACGTGCGATTCTCGCTCGCGAACGAGCGCACGGCGCTCGCGTGGGTGCGCACCGGGCTGTCGCTGGTCGCCGGCGGGGTGGCGCTCACGACGCTCGCCGTGATCGCCGATCTGCCGATCGTGGTCGACATCATCGCGGTGATCGCCTGCGCGGGTGGCGGTGCGCTCGCGGCGAGTGCGCTGTTCTCGTGGCGTCGGGTCGAACGGGCGCTTCGACTGAATCGGCCCCTGCCCTCGCCTGCGGCCCTGCCGTGGCTCGTGTCGGGAGTGTTCCTGCTCGCCCTGTTCTTCGCGGCCTATGCCATCTACGAGTTGACGAGGAGATGAACGACCGAGGGTCGACGCGCGACCCCGGCCTGCAGCCGGAGCGTACGGCGATGGCCTGGCAGCGCACGGGCCTCGCGGCGGCCATGGTCGGGCTCGTGCTCGCCATCACCGCGTTCCGACTGGGCGTGCCGCTCATCGGCGGCATCGGCGCGATCTGCTCTGCCGCTGTGGCGCTCATCGGCGTGCGCCATTTTCCGCGCGGAACTGCGCATGTACCCGGACGGCACGAACCCTGGCCTGCGCTCGCGCGCATCGCGCTCAGCGTCGTCACCATCGCGGTGCTCGGCATTGCGCTCGCCGTCGCCGGGATTCTGTCGAACTGAGGTGCGTGGACGCGCCGTCAGCGGCTGTTGATCGCGATGATCTCGTGCTGGTACGGCGCGATCACTCGGCCCGAGATGCGGCAATCGAGCAGGAGGAACGGGCGCGCAGCGGCGGGTTCTGCCCCCCAGTGCGCCAGCCGGTCGAGGTCGGCGAGCTCGTTCACGACGACGCCCTCGGCGCCGACCGCGGCGGCAAGACCCGCGAAGTCGACCTCGGGAATGCGCATCGGCGCATCGGCGTAGCCCTTGAGTCCGTACAGGTGCACCTCGGCGCCGTACGCGGCGTCGTTCCAGACGACCGCGAGGCCGCGCCCGCCGGCGGTGCGTACGGCGCTCTCCAGGTCGGCGAGCGCCATGAGCCCGCCCCCGTCGCCGGTGGTGAGCACGATCGTCGACCCGGGCCTCGCCGCCGCCGCGCCCGGTACGCTCGGGAACCCCAGCCCGATGGACTGGAACGCCGTGCCGACCATGATCATGCGGTCGGGCGAGGCCACCGGCCAGTGCGTGTTCGCCCAGCCGATGAAGTGCCCGCCATCCGAGACGACGACGCGGTCGTCGGGCAGGAGCTCGCCGATGCGGGCAGCGACGCTGCGGGGGTCGAGCCTGCCGTCGGGAGCGATGCCGTCGCCGGGGTGGTGCGGACGCAGCGGTGCGAAGTCGACCGACTCGCGCCATCCGCTCGGCGCAGATCCCGCCGCCTCGATCCGGTCGGCGATCCCGGATGCCGCGAGCCCGGCGTCGCCCGCGACGAAATCGGTCACCGCCGCCGCCGTCGGCTCCGAGCCGAGGTCGACCTGCACGACTCGCGTGCCGGGCGCGAAGAGGTCGCCGAACCGCATCGTGAACTGGTTGAGCGAGGCGCCGAAGACGATCGCGACATCGGCCTCGTGCACGAGCGACATCGCGCGCTCCTGGCCGAAGCCGCCCGTGACGCCGAGGTCGTACCGGGCGTCGGGGAAGATGCCGCGCGCCAGCGTCGTGGACGCGGTCACGGCGCCGGTGGAGGCGGCGAGTCGCCCGAGTGCGTCGCCGGCGCCCGCGAGCCACGCGCCGCGGCCCGCGAGGAGCATCGGGCGCTTCGCCGCGGCGAGCAGCGCCGCGACGGCGTTGAGCTCAGTCGCATCCGGCGCGAGCGGCGCCGGGAGCGCGAGCGCCGGCAGGTCCTCGGGCAGCTCCCCGGCCTCCGCCGCCGCGAGATCATAGGGGATCGCGAGCACGACCGCGGTGCGGTGCGCGAGCGCGTGCTCCATCGCGCGCACGGTCGTGGCCGCGGCATCCTCGCGGCCCATCGTGAATGTGGGCACGCCGGCGGCGGCGGCCATGGCGGCCTGGTCGACGTCCCACGGGCGGGCCCCGGCGGTGGGCGCGTCGCCGACGACGAGGAGCACGGGGATGCGGGCCTGGCGGCTCTCGGCGAGTGCCGTGAGGGTGTTCGTGAACCCGGCGCCATACGTCGCGGTGGCTGCGGCGAGGCGCCCGCACGCACGGAAGTGGGCGTCGGCGGCGACGACCCCGCCCGCTTCATGCCGGAGCGCAGTGTAGCGGGCGGGAGTGCGATCGAGCGCGTCGAGGAATGCGGCGTTGCCGTTGCCCATCACCCCGAAGACATGGTCGACGTAGGTGGAGAGCGCGTGCGCGACGTGCGCGGAGACCGAGGCCATGGCGAGTCCTTCGAGACGGGACGGATTGAGGATTCCGTATGTGTCTCGCGCGAACCGCGTGTGCGGATCGGCTATGTGCCCTTTTTTCGAGCACCGGCGCGAACGGAGCGCCTGGACGCGTCGATTCTACGCCGCGTCGGTCGCTGGGGCGATTCGGTTCGGCGTCAGGCGTTGCGGCTTCCTGTCATCATCCGCACCAGCCACACGATGACCGCGATGACCAGCAGGGCGATTCCCACCCACAGGAGGAAGTTCAGCGACTGCACGAACCCTCCGGTGAAGAGCAGGATGATGGCGACGATGGCGACGATGATGAGGAGGATGTTCATGGATCTTCCTTCCACTGGTGTGCCGCATGCCGGGCGGTGTGCGCCGGGTGCGATTTCATCGCCACTCGACCATAGAACTCCGAGTTCGTCTAGGTACTTGACAAGAGGGTCGCGATTCCTGTTGCCATGACGGCGCGCCGGGGCATCCGCTCACGCCGTGGTGTACAGCGTGCACGCGGCGGGGCATCGGTAGAATCGACGCATCCCCCCCGATACGACGAGGCCGATGCCGCCCACCGTGCGTCCGGCCGAGGAGGAATGACGTGAGCCACGAGTTCGACGCCCGCCGCACCGAATGGATCGCACGAGAGGAGCTCGCCGAGCGGATGATCCCGCTCATCGGCGGCCTCTACCGCGAGCACGGGGTGGTGACCTCCATCCACGGTCGCCGGCTGATCAACCGCTCTGCGGTCGCGCTGCTCAAGGCCCACCGCTTCGCGCGCCAGGCCGGCGACGAGGAGCTCCCGCTCGCCGACACGATGCTGGTGCTCGAGGCCCTTCGCGAGCTCGCCCCCGGCCCGGCATCCATCGACGTCGCCCGGCTCATCTCGCGATTCCGGGAGTCCGGCGCCGAAGGCGAGCGGATGCCGCTCCTCGACTTCCTCCGCAGCGAACTCGCCTCCGTGCTCGTCGACGACGGCACGCCCGAGCGCGAGGGCACCGACGTCGTGCTCTACGGCTTCGGACGCATCGGGCGCCTGCTCGCCCGCATCCTGATCGCGCACGCCGGCAACGGCCACGGGCTGCGGCTGCGCGCGATCGTGGTGCGCAAGGGCTCGGCGAACGACCTGGTCAAGCGCGCGAGCCTGCTTCGCCGCGACTCGGTGCACGGCCCGTTCGCCGGCACGATCGAGGTCGACGAGGAGGCGAACACCATCCTCGCGAACGGCACGCTGATCCAGGTGATCTACTCCGACGACCCCGCAACCATCGACTACACCGCCTACGGCATCCACGACGCGATCGTCGTCGACAACACCGGCCGGTGGCGCGACGAGGAGGGGCTCTCGCAGCACCTGCGCTCCACTGGTGTCGCCCGAGTGCTGCTCACCGCGCCCGGCAAGGGCGCGATCAAGAACATCGTGCACGGAATCAACCATGATGACATCGCGGCATCCGACCGCATCCTCTCGGCGGCGTCGTGCACGACGAACGCGATCACGCCCGTGCTGAAGGCCATCAGTGACGCATACGGCGTGGTGCGCGGCCACGTCGAGACGTGCACTCGTTCACGAACGACCAGAACCTCATCGACAACTTCCACAAGGGCGACCGGCGCGGACGCTCGGCCGCGCTCAACATGGTCATCACCGAGACGGGCGCCGCGAAGGCGGTCGCGAAGGCGCTGCCCGAGTTCGCCGGAAAGCTGACGGGCAGCTCCATCCGCGTTCCGACGCCCGACGTGTCGCTCGCGATCCTGAACCTGCAGCTCGAGCTGCCGGCGTCGAAGCAGGAGCTCAACCGCTACCTTCGCCAGGTATCGCTCACGTCGCCGTTGCGGCAGCAGATCGACTACATCGAGTCGCCCGAGGTGGTGTCGACCGACTTCGTCGGCTCGAACCGCGCGGGCATCGTCGACGGACTCGCGACGATCGCCGACGGCACCGACGCGGTGCTCTACGTCTGGTACGACAACGAGTACGGCTACTCCTGCCAGGTGGTGCGCGTCATCGAGGCGATGGCGGGCACGCACCCGGTCGTGCTCCCCGAGCGGCAGCCGGTCGTGCTCGAGCGCGCCGCCGCGCTCGTCGAGTAACGGCCGGCGTCGGCGATCGACGAGCGCCGGTCGAGCAGCGCGCAGCCGTAGGCTGGGGTTCATGAGCACCGAAGCCGTCATCGTCGACGTCATCCGCACGCCCGTGGGGCGGGGCAAGTCCGGCGGCATCCTCTCCGGCGTCCATCCGGTGGACCTGCTCGCGGGCGTGCTCGACACCCTCGTGAACCGCAACGACCTCGACCCGGCGCTCATCGACGACGTCATCGGCGGATGCGTCAGCCAGATCGGCGAGCAGAGCTACAACATCACCCGCAACGCCGTGCTCGCGGCGGGCTTCCCCGAGCAGGTCCCCGGCACGACGATCGATCGGCAGTGCGGTTCGAGCCAGCAGTCCGCGACGTTCGCCGCGCAGGCCGTGATGTCGGGCCAGGCCGACATCGTCATCGCGTGCGGCGTCGAGTCGATGAGCCGTGTGCCCCTGGGCTCGAGCGCGGCCGGCGCCGACCCGTACGGTTCGCGCATCCACGCGCGCTATCCCGACGGGCTCGTGAACCAGGGCGTCTCGGCCGAGCTCATCGCCGCGAAGTGGGGCTTCTCGCGCGACCGGCTCGACGAGTTCGCGGCACGCTCGCATGAGCTCGCCACCGCGGCGGGGGAGTCGGGCGCGTTCGCGACCGAGGTCGTGCCCGTGACGGGGGTCGACACGCTCGCCGACGAGACCGTGCGGCCCGCGACATCCGTCGAATCGCTCGCCGGCCTGAACCCCGCGTTCCGCACCGACGCACTCGCCGAGCGGTTCCCCGAGCTCGACTGGCGGATCACCCCCGGCAATTCCTCGCCGCTCACCGACGGGGCGTCCGCCGCGCTCATCATGAGCGCCGACGCCGCCGAGAAGCTCGGCCTCACGCCGCGTGCCCGGTTCCGGGCGTTCTCGGTCGTCGGCAGCGACCCGCTGTACATGCTCACGGGCGTGATCCCGGCGACCGCGAAGGTGCTCGAGCGCGCCGGGCTCGCGCACGACGACATCGACGCCTACGAGGTGAACGAGGCGTTCGCGTCGGTGCCGCTCGCGTGGCTCGCCGACACCGGGGCGGATGCCACGAAGCTCAACCCGCGCGGCGGCGCCATCGCGCTCGGCCACGCGCTCGGCTCGTCGGGCACCCGCCTGCTCACGACCCTCGTGAACCAGCTCGAGGCCACCGGCGGACGATACGGACTGCAGACGATGTGCGAGGGCGGTGGCATGGCGAACGCCACCGTCATCGAGTGCATCTGACCGACCGCTCGCTGAGCCTGTCGAAGCGAGCCTCCGAATACGCGCTCGCTTCGACCCCTTCGACAAGCTCAGGGACCGGGCTCGAACCCACGAAAGGACACCATATGGAACTCGACGGCGCCGCAGCTCTCGTCACCGGCGGGGCATCCGGCCTCGGCAGGGCCACCGCCCGCGCACTCATCGACGGCGGGGCATCCGTCGTGCTCGTCGACCTGGCGGGCCCGCGCGGCGACGAGGCCGCGGCCGAACTCGGCGATCGCGCCCGGTTCGTCGCGGCGGATGTCGCGAATGAGGCCGAGGTGCGAGCGGCGGTCGATGCGGCGTCGGCGCTCGGCCCGCTGCGCGTGGCGGTGAACTGCGCCGGCATCGTGACGGCGAACCGCACCGTGGGACGCGAGGGGCCTGCACCGCTCGACGCGTTCGAGCGCACGATCCGGGTGAACCTGCTCGGCACGTTCAACGTGATCCGGCTCGCCGCGGCGGCCATGGCCGACACCGAGCCCGTGTCGGGCCAGGTGCCCGGCGGCCCGGCGACGCCGGAACGCGGCGTCATCGTGAACACCGCCTCGGTCGCCGCGTTCGACGGGCAGATCGGCCAAGCGGCCTACTCGGCGTCGAAGGGCGGCGTGGTCGGGATGACCCTGCCGATCGCGCGCGACCTGTCGAAGCTCCTCATCCGCGTCATGACGATCGCACCCGGGATCTTCGAGACCCCCATGATGGCGGGCATGTCCGACGACGTGCGCGCCTCGCTCGAGGCGCAGGTGCCGCATCCCTCGCGCCTCGGCCACGCCACGGAGTACGCCGCGCTCGTGCGCTCGATCGTCGCGAATCCGATGCTGAACGGCGAGGTGATCCGCCTCGACGGCGCGATCCGGATGCAGCCGAAGTAGGCGCGCCGCGCCGGTCGGTCCCTGAGCTCGTCGAAGGGGCGAACACGGCGGATGCCCCGGAGCCGGGCCCCGGGACATCCGCCGCTGGTTCTCAGTACCCGCCGAGCGCCGAGCCTCCGCGGCTGCGTGCCGCCTTCAGGAACCCGTCGACGATGTCCCACACGGTGACGCCGATCACCACGACCAGGATCACCGCGACGACGGGAGTGCTCGCATCGTCGCTCCAGGGCCATCCGACCGCCTCGACGAACGCGGGGTCGAGGAGCTGCCCGCTGAGGAACAGCCACAGCGCGGGCACGGTGAAGGCGATGTTCAGCAGCACGTTGAGCCCGGCCATGGTCCACGACCAGCCGCGGAGGTAGATCACGACCGCGAAGACCACCTCGAGAACGATCAACCCGAGAAAGTACGGGATCCAGAGCGACCACAGGTCCGGGTCGAGCACCGGGATCGCCTGGCGTTCGCCGTCGAGCCATACGACGCCGAACTGCTGCCACACGATCGCCGCCGCGAAGAGCGCGAGGAACACGACCGAAGCGATCAGGTCGCCGAGTCGCCCGGCACGGGCGTCGTCGCGCGGCTGCGGCAGCTGCTCGGGTGTCCATGTCGCGAGCGGCATCGCGGCGCCGGCCGAGCGCTCGAGCATCGCGAAGACGACGGTCGTCCAGAAGCCGAGATGCACGACGACCGCCAGCGCCGTGGTGATCGTCGTGCCGATCATCTCGCCGAGGTTCGCACCCGAGATGATCTGCCCGAGCAGCACGCCCGCCGCGGCGATCGGCACGACGATGACGAGCAGCATCTTCAGCAGTCGCCACCACGTGAGGAAGTAGCGGGGGCCGATGAGCTGCAGCGGGCGGTCGACGTACGTCGCCGCGAGCGCGGCCGGGTCGCCGAGGTCGACGAGGGCGGCCCGCTCGGCGTCGGTTGCGGTCGTGCCGTCGCTCGCCGCGAGACGTGCGTCGACGGCGTCACCGATGCGCTCCCGCAGCTCGCGGTCGAACTCGTCGCGCTGCGCCTCGGGAACGCTGCGGGCCGCAGCCCAGACGTAGCGGTCGGTGAGGGTGGTCATCGTTCTTCTCCTGAGGTGAGTCGGGTGATGGCGTCGTCGATGCGATTCCAGTCGGCGGTGAGCACGGCGGCGAGGGCCTCGCCCGTGGCGTTCGTGCGGTAGAACTTGCGCGGCCGCGCCTCATCGGTGTTCCACTCGCTCGTGACGAGCCCCTGCTTCTCGAGGCGGCGGAGCAGCGGGTAGAGCGTGTTCGCGTCGACCGTGATGCCGAGCTCGTTCAGCGACTCGAGCAGCGCGTAGCCGTAGTCGGCCTGCCGCAACCGCACGAGGCAGGCGAGCACGACGGTGCCGCGCCGCAGCTCCTGGATGTGCCCCGAGGTCGTGTCATCCATCGTCATGCATCACACGATACTGTGCGACACACACTAATGCAACCAATACTTCAATGCACGAGCGGATGCCGCGCCGGCGAGTCCGCGGACGATCCACGCGGCACGCCGGCGTGTCGACGGCGCTCGTGCGATCGATCCGCACAACGGAGGACGACCGGCGCCCGCGCTGTCCCACCGGAGCGGCGCGCCGGACCCGAAGGTGTTGCCGGCCCGCGGGACGCGCCTACTGCTCGGCGTGCGCCTCGAGGAACTCGTACACCTCGGCGTCGTCGACGCCGGGGAACGTGCCGGACGGCAACGGCGACAGCACGTGCACGTGCAGGCGGGCGCTCGGCCAGGCCCGGCCCGCCCAGCGTTCGGCGAGTCCCTCGGGCGGCCGGCGGCAGCACGACTCGTCGGGGCACGTCGAGGCCGCGCGCAGCGTGGTCTCCCGCCCGCGGAACCACTTCGCCTGGTTGAACGGCACTCCCACGGTGATCGAGAACTCCGCGGCATCCGTTCGCCCGGTCTGGGTGGCGCACCAGAACGTGCCCGCCGGGGTGTCGGTGTACTGGTAGTTCTCGGTCGTGCGGTTCGTGTGCTCGAATGACGTGCGGGCGCTCCATCTCTTGCACACCCACTGGCCCTCGATCGAGCCCGTGACATCGGTCGGCAGCGGCAGTCCGTCGTTCTCGTAGCCCTTCTGCAGCGCCCCGTCGCCGGCGACCCGCAGGAAGTGCAACGTCATGTCGAGGTGCTGCGTCGCAAGGTTCGTGAAGCGCAGCGCCGCCGCCTCGTGGGTGACGCCGAACGCGTCGCGGAAGTCCTCGATGGCGAGCCGTTTCTCCTTCTTCGCAGCCTGGAGGAAGGCGACGGATGCCTCGCGCGGCATGAGGCAGGCGGCGGCGAAGTAGTTGATCTCGAGCCGCTGCCAGAGGAACTGGTCGTAGCTCGCCGGAGGGGTGTGGCCGAGGAGCCGGTGCGCCATCGCCTGCAGCGCCATCGACCGGAGCCCGTGACCGCCGGGGATCGAGGCCGGCGGCAGGTAGATGCGCCCGTTCTCGAGGTCGGTGATCGAACGGGTCGAGTCGGGGAGGTCGTTCACGTAGATGAGCTGGAAGCCGAGGCGCTCGGCCATGACGCTCACCTCGCGGTGGGTGAGCGCGCCGGCGCGGTGTCCCGAGGCGCGCACCTGCTCCTCGGCGAGCTGCTCGATCTCGGGGAGGTGGTTGTCGCGGGCGCGCATCCGCTCGCGCAGGTCCGTGTTCGCGCGGCGGGCCTCCTCGGGAGTGGCGATCGCCTCGGTCGCGCGGCGCTGCAGTTCGCGGTGCAGGCCCACGATCGCCTCGAGCGACTCGTCGGCGATGCTGCGGCCCGGCCTGATCGTCGGGAGCCCGAGGCGCGCGTAGAGCGGGCTCGACTGCGCGCGGCCGAGCTCGAGCTCGAGCGCGGCGCGGCGGCTCGGCGCCTCACGGGCGAGGAGATCGGGAAGGGCGACCTCGAGGGCGGCAGCGAGGGCGTCGAGGGTGGAGAGCTTCGGCTCGCGCTTGCCGTTCTCGATGAGCGAGAGCTGGCTGCCGGCGAGGCCGACGGCATCGCCGAGCTGGTCGAGGGTGAGTCCGCGCTCGCCGCGGAAGTGCCGGATGCGGTGGCCGAGCGTCGCGAGATCGGGGGAGCCTGCCTTCATCCCTTAAGAATAGCGAAAGATCGCACATTCTTAACGGATGGACCGTACGCACGGAATGTCGAATCCGGCGCATCCTTGAAGTACGAACCGCTCCGGCCACGGTCGGGCACCGTCGAGCACCGCAGAACCACAGAAGGGACGACGATGACCATCTCGGACTTCTCGATCGGCACCGAGGCATCCGGCCGAACGCAGCACGGCACGAGCGACCCGGCCCTGCGCGCCTGGGTCGATGAGATCGCCGGCATCACCAAACCCGACGAGATCGTGTGGTGCGACGGCTCGAAGCAGGAGGCCGACCTGCTCACGAAGCAGCTCGTGGCCGAGGGCAAGCTCATCAAGCTCAACCCCGAGTGGCGCCCCAACAGCTACCTCGCGCGCACCGACCCCGGCGACGTCGCACGCGTGGAGGACCGCACGTTCATCTGCTCGACCTACGAGGAGGACGCGGGCCCGACGAACAACTGGCGCGACCCCCGTGAGATGCGCGAGGAGCTCACCCACGTGTTCGACGGCTCGATGAAGGGCCGCACGATGTACGTCGTGCCGTTCTCGATGGGTCCCCTCGGCGGACCCATCTCGCAGCTCGGCGTGGAGATCACCGACTCCCCCTACGTCGTGCTCTCGATGGGCATCATGACCCGCATGGGCGACGCGGTCTACCGCCTCATCGAGGCCGGCGAGCCCTGGGTCCGCACGCTGCACTCGGTCGGCTATCCCCTCGTCGACGGCGTCGGCCGCCGCCGTGCCGAGGTCGACTGGCCGTGCAACGAGACGAAGTACGTCGTGCAGTTCCCCGACTCGCGCGAGATCTGGTCGTACGGCTCGGGATACGGCGGCAACGCCCTGCTCGCGAAGAAGTGCTTCGCGCTGCGCATCGCGTCGGTGATGGCGCGCGACGAGGGCTGGCTCGCCGAGCACATGCTGCTCATCAAGATCACCTCGCCCGAGGGGAAGAGCTACCACGTCGCCGCGGCGTTCCCGTCGGCGTGCGGCAAGACGAACCTCGCAATGCTCCGCCCGACGATCCCCGGCTGGAAGGTCGAGACGATCGGCGACGACATCGCCTGGATGCGCCCCGGCCCCGACGGCCGGCTCTACGCCATCAACCCCGAGGCGGGCTTCTTCGGGGTCGCGCCCGGCACCGGCGAGTCGACGAATCCGACCGCGGTGCAGACGCTCTGGGGCAACACGATCTTCACGAACGTCGCGCTCCGGCCCGACGGCGACATCTGGTGGGAAGGCCTCACCGACAAGGCGCCCGCCGAGCTCACCGACTGGGAGGGCAGGCACTGGACGCCCGATTCGGGCCGCCCGGCCGCGCACCCGAACTCGCGGTTCACGGTCGCCGCGAGCCAGTGCCCGCAGATCTCCGACGACTGGGACGCCCACGACGGCGTCCCCATCGACGCGATCCTCTTCGGCGGACGCCGCGCCACCAACGTCCCCCTCGTCGCCGAGGCGCGCAGCTGGAAGCACGGCGTGTTCATGGGCGCGACCATCTCGTCGGAGCAGACCGCCGCCGCCGAGGGCACCGTCGGCGAGCTCCGCCGCGATCCGTTCGCCATGCTCCCGTTCTGCGGCTACAACATGGCCGACTACTGGGGCCACTGGGTCAAGATGGGGCGCATCCTCGGCGCGAACGCGCCGAAGATCTTCCAGGTCAACTGGTTCCGCAAGGGCGCCGACGGTTCGTTCCTCTGGCCGGGGTTCGGCGAGAACTCGCGCGTGCTCGAGTGGGTGGTCGGGCGAGTCGAGGGCTCGGCCGACGCGGTCGAGACGCCGATCGGCCTGCTCCCGGCATCCGACTCGCTCGACCTCGACGGCCTCCAGATCACGGATGCCGCGCTCGAGCACCTCTTCGACGTCGACCGTGACTCGTGGCTCGCCGAGTGCGACCTCACCGAGGAGTACTTCGCCCAGTTCGGCGACCGCGTGCCCGCCGCGCTGAACGCGGAGCTCGCGAGCCTGCGCTACCACCTGCGGCACGCCGAGTAGCTGCAGCGAACGAGGAGGGCGGATGCCGCGGCATCCGCCCTCCTCGGCGTCGTGCCGTGGTGTCGGCACGTCGCACCCGCATCGCGTCGCGACGGCGCTAGCGTGTGCCGCGAGGGGGCGGCATGGAATACGGCACGATCATCGAGGCGACCGGCCAGGTCATCGACGTCGTCGGCGTCATCGCGATCGTCATCGGCGTCGTCTACGCGATGCTCGACGCCGCGCTTCGCGGCCTGCGGCGCGTGAGCCCCGTCTACACGCGGTTCCGTCGCGTGCTCGGGCGCGCCATCCTCCTCGGCCTCGAGCTGCTCGTGGCCGCCGACATCATCAAGACCGTCGCGGTCACGCCGACGCTCGACTCGGTCGTGGTGCTCGCGATCATCGTGCTGATCCGCACGTTCCTCAGCTGGTCGCTCGAGCTCGAGATCTCGGGGCGCTGGCCGTGGCAGAAGTGGCGCGACGGCCGCAACGCCGACGGGCCCGATGCGGACGAGGTGTCGGCTCGGCCCGCGGCATCCGGCCCCGAAGCGTCCGGCCCCGCCGTCAGTCGCTGACGTCGGAGTCCCGGTCGCCGAGCCGCCACGACGCGATGACGCTGCGATGGTGCGCGCCCTCGGCCGGGCGCATGTCGATGAGCGCGAGGGTGTCGAGCGAGATGTGCTCGCCGGGCACGAGGTACGCGTGACGCTTGCGCGTGACGTGCGGGCGGAAGTCGCTGCGTGCGCGGATGCGATCAAGGTCGACACCCGCCTCGCGGAGCGCGTCGAGCGCGCCGGAGCGCAGGGCGGCGAGTTCTCCGCCGTCTCGCACGAGGGTGACCGGCACATCGCGGCGGCGGCCGAACATGGCCTCCTCACCGGCGCTCGCGCGCACCGGTGCGGCGGATCCGGCGATTCGGCTCACCGCGGCAGCGAGGTCGGCCACGGCGACGTCGGTGAGGAACGGCTCGACGAGGGTGACGTGCAGCGGCCAGTCGGCGACGGTGAACTCGTCGCCCGGCACGAGCGGCACGAGGGGCAGCACGACGACGAAGCGCGGCATCCGCCGATTCTAACCGCGTCGCGTTCAGGCGACGCGGTGCGGCTCGTCGAGCCGGCCGAGGAGGCGGAGCATCGCCGCGGGCGCATAGCGGAACTCGACGGTGCCGCTCGCGCCGGGGCCGGCGGAGCCGATCCACGTGCTGGATCCCTCGTGCACCCGCACCCATCCGTCCTCGAAGAGCAGGTCGGTGCCGATCACGAACGCCATCGCGGGCGTGTCGCCCTGGCGCACGGCGATCGACCCCTCGAACACCTGCGAGGCCTGGGCGTCCTGGTCCTCGCGGCACTGCACGCCCACGAGCGGGCGCGCGATCGGCGTGGCGAACCCGGTCGTCTCGAACGGGCTCGCCTTCGCGGCATCCGCGACGATGCCGAAGTTGACGCTCGTCGACGCGAGGCTGAGAGCCGCCTGCCCGTCGAGCACGAGCCGGCTCGACACGCTGAAGCGGTAGTAGAGTCGCCCCGCCTCGCGCGCCGGCGGCAGCACGGCGACGCTCGCCCAGTTGCGCGACCAGCTGAGCGGGCCTCCGTCGCGGTTCGGGCCGTCGTAGACGCTGGCGGTGACGCGCACCGCGCCGTCGTCGCGGGTCGGCGACGCCTGCAGTTCGCTCCGGCCGCGGCTCGATGCCGGCATCGCATCGCGCACCGCCGTGAACGCCGGCAGGCGCTGGGGCTCCCAGTGCCGCAGCCAGCCCTGGATACCGGCTTGGATGCGATCGAACGAGTCGCCGAATCCGGTGCGCGACGTCGCGGGGGCGTCATCCGCGGCGTTCGGCAGGTCGTCGATGAGGTCGACGGGCAGGTCTTCGAGGCGGGAGAGGTCGCGTGCGCTGGACACGGTTGCGATGGTCATGGTGATCCTTCGATCGGGGGAATGGCTCGGGGCATCCGAGTGGTGGATGCGGATTCCCACGCTACGAAGGCCGCCGTGCCCGGCCATCCGAGCCAGCACTGAGGTTCACTCGGGATGTCCCTGAACCGACGCCCGCCCCCTCCTCGCACGTGTCACGCCTTCACCGCACGCGTCACGACCTTTTGCCGGCGGCACGACCCGTGCAAGTGGTCGTACGCCGTCAAGAGGTCGTCACGAGGCAGCGCGAGCGCGCCAGAGCGCGCGGCTTCAGCGCCTTCAGACGAGCAGCTGGTGCGCGGCCAGGTCGCGATACAACGGCACGGATGCCACGAGCTCCGCGTGCGTGCCCTCGCCGATGACGCGGCCGCCGTCGACGACGACGATGCGGTCGGAGTCGATGACCGTCGAGAGGCGGTGCGCGATCACGATGAGCGTGCGCCCGGCCGCGACCGCGTCGATCGCCTCGCGCATCATGCGCTCGTTCAGTCCGTCGAGCGACGACGTCGACTCGTCGAGGAGCAGGATCGGCGGGGCGGCGAGGAGCGCCCGGGCGATCGCGAGGCGCTGGCGCTCGCCGCCCGAGAGCATGATGCCGTCCTCGCCGACGGCGGCGTCGAGTCCGGCCGGATCGCGGTCGAGCACGTCGCCGAGGTTGACGGCGCGCAGTACGTGCTCGCACTCGGCGTCGCTCGCATCGGGGCTGCCCAGCTCGAGGTTGTCGCGAAGCGAACCCGCGAGCACGGGGGCGTCCTGCTCGACGTATCCAATCTGGGAGCGCAGCTGCGCGCGATCGAGTGAGCGCAGGTCGAGTCCGCCCATCCGCACGGCGCCCACCGAGGGGTCGTAGAAGCGCTCGATGAGCGCGAGGATCGTGGACTTGCCGGCACCCGACGGCCCGACGAGCGCGATCCGCCGCCCGCGCGGCACCTCGAACGAGACCCCGCGCAGCACCGGTTGCCGCTCCGCCACGGAGGGCTCGGGCAGGTGCTCGTCGGGGGAGTCGTTCGCCGGGTCGGCGGAGTCCTGCCGTGTGGCCGCGTAGGCGAAGTGCACGTCGTCGAACTCGATCGCCGCGGCATCCGGAAGCACGCCCGCGTTGGCCTCGCCGACCATCAGCGCGAGGGGAGCGAGCTCGCGGTCGTGGGCGTCCTCGTCGGGCAGGTCGAGGATCTCCTGGATGCGCCCGAGCGCGCCGAGCGCCTGGTTCACCGAGGTGATCGCGCCGAATGCCTGTCCGAGCGGCAGGATCATCATGAACAGGAAGAGGATGAACGCGACGAGGTTCGCCACCGTGAGCGCGCCCGATGCGACGCGGAAGCCTCCGACGCCGAGCACGACGAGGAACGACACCTGCATCGCGATGCCCGCGATCGGCACGATGAGCGCCGAGACCTTCGCGACCTTCACGCCCGCCTGCCACGCGCCCTCGGCCTCGCCCTCGACGGTGCGGATCTCGCGGTCGGTGGCGCCCGAGGCGCGGATGGTGCGCACTGCGCTGATCGCGCGTTCGACGGATGCCGCGACGTCGCCGACCTTCTCCTGTGCCCGGTGCGATGCCTCGCGCACGTGCCGCGAGAGGAGGGTCACCGTGGTGATGGCGATCGCGACGACCAGCACGGTGAGTCCGAGCAGCACGGGATCGATGATGAGCATCGCGATGAGCGCGCCGATGAAGGTCACGGTGCCGCCGATCGCCTCGACGAGGCCCTGTGTGAGCACGGCGCGGAGCATCGTCGTGTCGCTGCCGACGCGGGAGACGAGATCGCCCGTGCGCCGGGTGTCGAACTCGGCGATCGGCAGGCGCAGCAGCTTCGCGACGAGTCGCTTGCGGCTCGAGAGCACGACGCCCTCGCCGGTGCGTTGCAGCAGGTAATGCTGGTAGCCCGAGATGATGCCGCTCGCCACGACGAGCGCGATGAGGGCCCACACGAGCCAGCCGAGCGGCTCGCCGGCCTCGACGATCGAGATGACCTGGCTGACGAGCAACGGCTGGGCGAGGCTCGTGAACGCCCCGATGATGCTCAGCACGGCGACCCAGATCAGCACGGGCCGGTGCTCGAAGATGAAGGGGAGCAGCTGTGCGAAGGTCGCGCGCGGGCCGGCCGGGGCGGGGCGACGGGCGAAGGGGCTGCGTCGGGCTCCGGCCCTCGCCGTGTCTCGCATCTCGGCCCGGGTCCGGTCTCGGGTCTCGGCTCGGGTCTCGGTTCGGGTCCGGGCTCGGGTGGTGCTGTCGCTCATGGTCTCTTCCTGGTCTGCGCGGAGAGCGGATGCCGCATCCGCTCGAATGCCGCGCCGTCGCCGCCTTGCAGCATACGTGCCTCGGCTGGCAGCTCAGCCGCGCCCGTACTGCTTGTGCACTGCCCGTTCGTGCGTCGCGGCCCACCGCGCAAATGAGGAGATCCGCGCTCACGAGGACGGATTCGCCGGGCGGGCTCAACTGGTCAGCGCAACACCTTCACGTCGGAGGGGTTGCGATGTCGAGGTTGGGTGCGCCGAGGTCTGTGCGTCGGCGGTTCTGGCCGGGGATCACGGCTGGCTTGTCGACGGTGGATGCGGCTGCCGCGGCAGCGATCGGCTCGACACCGCCGGAGTCGGTTCGACGGGTTCAGCGCGTGCGCTGCGCGCCCGGGTTCGTCAGCACGGATGCCGCGCTCGCGTGCCCGGCGACACACGCGGCCGTGACATCCGCCCCACCGATCATGGCCGCGAGGAAGCCCGCCGCGAAGGCATCGCCGGCGCCGGTGAGATCGCGGATGCCCGAGACCGGTGGCACGTCGACCCGCGCAGTCAGCTCACCCGCCTCGAGGACGTCGGTCGGCAGCCGCCCGTGCTTGATCACCACGATGGGAGCGACGGATGCCGCGACCGCGCCACCGCCCGTGAGCCCGAGCAGGGCGGCCTCGTCTTCGTTCGCGAAGAGCACGTCGGGTGCGCACTCGCGGATCGACTGCACCGTGTACTCCACGCCGAGTCCGGCGATGAGCCCGGTCGAGGATGCGTCGAGCGAGACGCCGGCGCCGGCCGAGTGCGCGAGGGTGGCGAGCCGGACGATCTCCGACCGCATCGGCTCCAGCTCGAACCCGTATGCGGGTATGTGCAGCCAGCCCATCCCGTCGAGCCAGGCCGGATCGACACCGTCGAGCAGCGCCGCGGCGGCGCGATCGGGGAACATGGTGCGCTCGCCCTCCGCGTCCACGAGGAGCACGATCGTTCCGGTGCGGCCGTCTCGCTGCACGCGAACGTCGACGCCGTGCGCCGTGAGGTCGGCGACGAGCGCCTCGCCCGCGCCGTCCGCGCCGATGCGACCGATGAAGCGGGTCGACACCCCGGCGGCCGCGAGGGCGGCCACGTTCGCGCCGCTGCCGCCGCGGGCGCGGAACACCTGCGCGGCCGTGTCGGTGGCCGTGCGCACGGGCTCGCTCGCCCACACGACGACGTCCTCGACGAGGTCGCCGATCACGACGAGCACGCCGCCGGGCGGCGCACCGGCGTCGGTCTCAGCCGGCGACGGCACGCGCGATCTCCGCCCCGAGTGCGACGTTGCCGCGGTACACCTCGAGGTTCACCTCGAGACTCCGCCCGCCGGTCGCGCGCTGCACGTAGTCGAGCAGGAACGGCGTCGTGTCGTGCCCGGCGACTCCGGCGTCGGATGCCGCGGCCAGCGCCTCGGCGAGCACCCGGTCGTGGAACGTCGGGTCGAGCTGCTGCGCCTCGTCGACCGGGTTCGCCACGAGCATGGCGGACGCCAGCCCCAGCTCGTCGCGGGCGCGCGCGAGCGCCGCGGCATCCGCTGCGCTCTCGATGCGGTAGTCGAGCGCGAAGCCCGAGTCGGCGACGTAGAAGCCGGGATAGCGGTTCGTACGGTAGCCGACCACCGGGATGTTGAGGGTCTCGAGCCGTTCGAGCGTCGCGCCGATGTCGAGGATCGACTTCACGCCCGCGCTCACGAGCGTGATGGGGGTCTCGGCCAGCGTGCCGAGGTCGGCGGACTCGTCGAACGTCTCGCTGGCGCCGCGGTGCACGCCGCCGAGCCCGCCCGTCGACATGACCCGGATGCCGGCGCGATGGGCGAGCCAGGCCGTCGCCGCCACCGTCGTGCCACCGTCGAGCGCCTTGGCGCGCACGATCGGCAGATCGCGCACGCTCACCTTCACGACGTCGCCGGCCTTGCAGAGGTGCTCGATCTCGGCGGGGGAGAGGCCGACGACCGCGACGCCGCCGATCACGCCGATCGTCGCGGGCGTCACGCCCGCGGTGCGCACGAGCTGCTCCGACTCGAGGCCGACCTCGAGGTTGCGCGGACTCGGCAGCCCGTGGCTGAGGATCGTGGATTCGAGGGCGAGCACGGGGGCGCCGGCCTCGATGGCGCGGCGCACCTCGTCGCCGATGCGGATGCCGGGTGCGGGAGTCTGCATGTCGTCATCGTACGAGCAACGGCCGACGGATGCCGCGGGCACGCGTGTTTACGCGGGTGACGCGCGCCCGCGACAACCGACGGCCGCGAGCGGATAGTGGCGG
>NZ_JBHXMP010000027.1:0-20331 GCF_042720415.1 Agromyces sp. NPDC058484
CGGACACATTCCGAACCCGGAAGCTAAGACTCGCAGCGCCGATGGTACTGCAGGGGCGACCCTGTGGGAGAGTAGGACACCGCCGGACATTCATTGAGGAGTGGCCACCCACCGTGCTCGATTGCGAGCGCTGGCGGGTGGCCATTTCTCGTTTAACGGGCCGCTGCAAGGTCGGCCGCAGTACGGTTGAGTCCGATGAGGACTCCACACACGACGGGACAATCGTGAGCGATTCCAAGGACGACGCCGACAACCGGGATCGGCCGAAGCGGAATGAGCGGGCGGGTGAGCGATCGCAGGGTGGCGGTCGCGGCGCACCTGCTGGACGGTCACGCGGGGAGCGCTCGTCGAGGCGACCTCACGGTGACCGGGATGCGAAGCGTCCGCACACGGGCGGTGGTGAGAGGCGATCGTACGGTGATCGGGATGCGAAGCGGCCGTATGGTGATCGGGATGCGAAGCGTCCGTATGGTGATCGGGATGCGAAGCGTCCGTATGGTGATCGGGATGCGAAGCGTCCGTATGGTGATCGGGATGCGAAGCGTCCGTATGGTGATCGGGATGCGAAGCGTCCGTACGGCGGCGCCGGCCGTGGGAGCGATCACCGTCGCGGCGGTGCCAGGGGTGGACGCCCGGATGCGCGCCCGACACAGCGCGACGAGCCCCGTGAGACTCACGGCGCTGCCGATCTCGCGGTGCGCCCGCGTCATGACGACCCCGAGATTCCCGAGCGCATCGAGGCGCGCGATCTCGACAAGGGCGCCCGCGCCGAACTCAAGACGCTGAGCAAGGACAACGCCGACTGGGTCGCGCGGCATCTCGTGGCGGCATCCGAGCTGCTCGATGACGAGCCCGGACTCGCGCATCGGCATGCGTTGTCGGCCGCACGCCGCGCCGGCCGCATCGCGGTCGTGCGGGAGACGCTCGCCATCACGGCGTACGCCACAGGCGACTTCGGCCTCGCGCTACGCGAGCTCCGCACGTACCGACGCATCTCGGGCAGCAACGACCAGCTGCCGCTCATGGTCGACAGCGAGCGTGGCGTCGGGCGTCCCGACCGGGCACTCGAGGTCGGTCGCGCCGTCGACCGCGCCGAGCTTCCCGCCGCCGTGCAGGTCGGCCTCGCCATCGCGATGTCGGGCGCACGGCTCGACCTGAACCAGCCCGAGCTCGCCCTCGCGGAGCTCGAGATTCCGCAGCTCGATCCCGATCGCGCGTTCTCGTACAGCCCGGCGCTGTTCTCCGCGTACGCCGAGGTGCTCGAGGAGCTCGGCCGGACTGCGGACGCCGCGCCCTGGCGGGCCCGCGCAGCTCGGGCCGAAGAGGCGCTCGCCGGACCCGCCGAAGCGGAGCTCG
Source organism: Agromyces sp. NPDC058484 (assembly GCF_042720415.1). Classification (NCBI taxonomy): domain Bacteria; kingdom Bacillati; phylum Actinomycetota; class Actinomycetes; order Micrococcales; family Microbacteriaceae; genus Agromyces; species Agromyces sp. NPDC058484. The sequence continues at coordinate 1,357 of NZ_JBHXMP010000027.1, forward strand.
TGGAGATCTTCGAGGTCGAGGTCGAGGGAAGCGACGAGCCCGAGGCATCCGAATCGAGTGGGCCGATCGCCGCACTCGAGCTCGCCGACGACGTCGACGACCCGGGCGCCGTGCTCGAGGACGACGTCGCTGCGGTGCTCGCCGAGGGCGAGACCCTCGAACAGCAGGGCGCCGCGGCATCCGAGGGCGACGACGAAGGGGAACGAGGACCCGCTCGATGAGCCCGTTCCGCGCGAGGAGAGACGCGTCGACGCCGCTCGACGGGATCGACGCAGTGTTCGCCGACCTCGACGGCGTCGTCTACGCCGGCCCCGGCTCTATTCCGCACGCGGTGGAGAGCCTCAACCGTACGAAGGGCGACCGGGCGGTCGGGTACATCACGAACAACGCCTCGCGAAGCGATGCATCCGTCGCCCGTCACCTCGCCGAGCTCGGGCTCGAGGTCGTGCCCGACGACGTGGTGACCTCGCCACAGGCGGCGATGAGGCTGCTCGAGGAGAGGGTGGAGCACGGTGCGCTCGTCTTCGTCGTCGGCGGCGAGGGCATCGTCTCCGAACTCGAGAAGCGCGGCTACCGGGTCACGCGGTCGGCCGACGACGGTCCGGCGGCCGTCGTGCAGGGGTTCGCCCCCGAGGTGGGCTGGCGCGAGCTGGCCGAGGCGTCGTTCGCGCTGAACGCGAACGGCGGCCCGGATGCCGCGGGGTCCGGCATCCCGTGGATCGCCACCAACATGGACTGGACCATCCCCGTGGCGCGCGGCATCGCGCCCGGCAACGGCACCCTCGTCTCCGCCGTGCATACTGCGGTCGGACGGTTCCCGGTCGTCGCGGGAAAGCCCGAGACGCCGATCTTCGAGGAGGCGAAGCGTCGGTTCGGCGCCGATCGGCCGTTGGTCGTCGGCGATCGTCTCGACACCGACATCCTCGGTGCGAACCGGGCGGGCATGGCGAGCGCCGTGGTGCTCACCGGGATCGACCGTGCGAAGCAGCTGCTCGCGGCCGATGCGAAGAGCCGGCCCGACTTCATCCTCGGCGACCTTCGCGGCCTCCATGAGACGTACCCGGCCGTCGAACCGGTGCGAGGCGGAGCAATGCAGGTCGGCGGCGCGCGGGTGCGCGTCGAGGGCAACCGCGTCGAGATCCTCGCGGACGGCGACGGCGGCCTCGACCTGCTTCGCGCGGCCTGTGCGGCGATCTGGAGCTCTGGCACGGCCATCCACGCGCTCGACGTGCCGGCACGGCTGTACTCCTGAACGCGCGCCTTGCCGAGCGGCGCCTCGCTCGTCACCTCCACCGGCGTCGTCGGTCGGGGTAGCGTGGTCGGGTGAGCACTGACGAGGAGCCCCCCACGGCCGATGCGGCCGAGCCTGCCGAGGTGAGCGATTCGACGGATGCCGCGGGCGCGCCCGACTCCGAGCAGGCGGTCGGCGCGGCATCCGCCGACACGATCGCCGAGCTCGGCGATATCGAATCGAGACCGCTCGCCGAGCGCGCGCCCCGATACCAGGAGCTCGCCGACCGGCTGCGCACCGAGCTCGAGCATTCCGACCCGTCGCGCGGTTCGAGTTGACGATGCCCGAGCAGCGGCTCGATGCCGCCCTCGCCGCGCGCGGCCTCGCGCGTTCGCGCACCCATGCCGCGACGCTCATCGCGGCAGGTGTCGTCACGGTCGACGGGCGACCCGCGGTGAAGCCGGCGCTCAAGGTCGGCGACGCGGCCGAGATCGAGGTCGCGGCATCCGACCACTATGTGAGCCGCGCGGCGCACAAGCTCATCGCCGCGCTCGATGGATTCGCGGTCGACCCCGCAGAGCGGGTGGTGCTCGACGCCGGCGCATCGACCGGCGGATTCAGCCAAGTGCTGCTCGAACGGGGAGCACGCACGGTACTCGCGGTCGACGTGGGGCACGGTCAGCTCGCCCTCGAGTTGGTCGGCGCTGCCCGGCTCGTGCTCGTCGAGGGCTGCAACGTGCGGAACCTCGACCGCGGCTCGCTCGCGGCGCTCACGGGCGTCTCGGAGCCGCCGTCGCTTGTGACCGCAGACCTCTCGTTCATCTCGCTCACGACCGTGCTGCCCGCGCTCCGAGCCACCGCGGCAGATGACGCCGAGTTCGTGCTGCTCGTGAAGCCGCAGTTCGAGGTCGGACGCGGCGGCGTGCGAGAGGGCGTCGTCCGCGATGCGGCACTGCGGTCGGAAGCGGTCGCGAACGTGCTCTGGGCGGCATTCGACCTCGAGCTGGGCACCGCGGGCGTCCTGTCCTCCCCAATCGCCGGCAGTCACGGCAACCGCGAGTACCTCGTGCATCTCAGCGCGTCGCGCGGCGTGAATCCGACAGAATGGATGCGTCGGGTGGAGCAACTGGCAGGAGGCGCGAACGCGTGAACGACCCACGGCACTTCCTCGTGGTCTCCCACACCGGCCGCCAGTCCGCGCTCGAGGCGACGGGCGAGGTGTGCTCGCAGCTGCTCGCCGCCGGCGGAATTCCCGTGATCGCCGCCGAGCACTGGGACGAGGTGCACGCCTTCGTGCCCGAGCTCGACGGTGCGGTGAAGCGTTTCGAGGAGGTCGATCCGCACGTCATCGAGCTCGTGATCGTGCTCGGCGGCGACGGCACGATCCTGCGCGCCGCCGAGCTCACCCGCGACATCCCGGTCGCCCTCCTCGGCGTGAACCTCGGTCACGTCGGGTTCCTCGCAGAGAGCGAGCGCGACGATCTCGGTTACACCGTGGCCCGTGCGCTCGCCCGCGACTACGCCGTCGAGGAGCGCATGACGCTCTCGGTGCGCGCGAAGGTCGGCGACGAGGTCGTCTACGAGAGCTGGGCGCTCAACGAGGCCAGCGTCGAGAAGGCCGAGCGCGAGCGCATGCTCGAGGTCGTCGTGGAGGTCGATCGACGGCCGCTCTCGTCGTTCGGGTGCGACGGCATCGTGATGTCGACGCCCACGGGCTCTACCGCCTACTCGTTCTCGGCCGGCGGCCCCGTGGTGTGGCCGAGCCTCGAGGCGTTGCTGCTCGTGCCGCTCAGCGCGCACGCGCTCTTCGCACGCCCGCTGGTCGTCGGCCCCGAATCGTCGCTCGCGGTCGAGATCCTGCATCGCACCGAGACGGCGGCGGTCATCTGGTGCGACGGCCGCCGTACCTTCGACCTCCCGCCCGGCGCGCGCGTCGTCGTACGGAAGTCGCCCGTGCCGGTCCGCCTGGCACGGCTCCACGAGGCGCCGTTCACCGACCGGTTGGTGAACAAGTTCCAGTTGCCCGTCACGGGCTGGCGAGGGCCCGTGGGCCGTGAGTGAGGGGGGCGGCCATGATTGAAGAACTCGGCATTCGCGACCTCGGCGTGATCGCCGAAGCCACCCTGCCGCTCAGCGCGGGCTTCACCGCGGTCACCGGTGAGACCGGTGCCGGCAAGACGATGGTCGTGACCGCGCTCGGGCTGCTGCTCGGTGCGCGCGCCGATACCGGCGCCGTGCGCTCGGGTGCGAGGCAGGCGTGGGTCGAGGGCCGCTGGCTCGTGCCAGACGACGGCGCCATCGCAGAGCGGGTGGCCGAGACCGGCGGCGAGGTCGAGGCGGGCGAGCTGCTCCTCGGCAGATCGGTCTCGGCAGAGGGGCGGAGCCGCGCGGTCGTCGGCGGCCGGAGCGCGCCCGTCGGCGTGCTCGCAGAGCTCGGCGACGAGCTCGTCGTCGTGCACGGTCAGGCCGACCAGCAACGGCTGCGATCTGCCGTCGCCCAGCGTGAAGCGCTCGACCGGTTCGCCGGAGCACCGCTGCAGGCGGTCATGGCCGACTATCGCGAGGCGTTCGACGCGTGGCGCGCCGACTCTGCCGAGCTCGATCGACTCCGCGAGGCGCACGATGCCCGCGCCCGGGAGGCCCAGGAGCTCCGCGAGGCGCTCGACGAGGTGGAGGCGGCCGACCCCCGGCCCGGCGAAGACGTCGAACTCGCCGAGCGCGCCGACCGGCTCTCGAACCTCGAAGACCTGCGCATCGCCGCGGCGCAGGCACGGGCGCTCGTCTCTGCCGAAGACCTCACCGACGGCGCGCCGGACGCCATCGCCCTCGTCGACAGCGCCCGCCGCCACGTCGAGCGCGTCATCGACCATGACGCGGAGCTTGCACCGATGGCCGAAGCGCTGCGGAGCGCCGGCTTCCTGCTGGCGGATGCCGCGACCGAGCTGGCGGGCTACCTCGCGGGGCTCGACGCCGACGGCGTCCGCGAACTCGAGGTCGTGCAGGAACGCCGTGCGCTGCTCACCTCACTCGTGCGCCGACACGGCGGCACGCTCGACGAGGTGCTGGAGTTCCGGCGCACGGGCGGGCTCAGGCTGATCGAGCTCGACGGCGACGACGAGCGCATCGAGGTGCTCGAGGCATCCGTCGCCCGACTGGCAGGCGACGTCGACCGCCTCGCGGGCCGGCTCACCGAACTCCGCACCGACGCGGCCGAGCACCTCGCCGCGGCCGTGACCGCCGAGCTCGGCGCACTCGCGATGCCCGACGCGCGGCTGAGCGTGAGCATCGACGCCGAGCACGAGCCCACGGCGCACGGGCGCGATCAGGTCGCGATCCTGCTGCAGCCGCACCCGGGCACCGAGCCGCGGCCCGTCTCGCGCGGGGCATCCGGCGGCGAGCTCTCGCGCGTGATGCTCGCGATCGAGGTCGTCATCGCCGGCAGCGACCCCGTGCCGACCTTCGTGTTCGACGAGGTCGACGCGGGCGTCGGCGGCGCCGCCGCGATCGAGATCGGCCGGCGCCTCGCGCGGCTCGCCGAGCGCTCGCAGGTGATCGTGGTGACACACCTCGCCCAGGTCGCGGCGTTCGCGTCGAACCACCTCAGCGTCGTGAAGGGGACCGACGGGCAGGTGACGTCGTCGAGCGTCAGACAGCTCGCGGGTCGCGAGCGGGAGGCCGAGATGGCGAGGCTCCTCTCGGGCCTCACCGACTCCGAGAGCGGCCTGGCACACGCCCGGGAACTGCTGGAGATCGCATCCGACCGGGCTGCGTGACGGCGGCGGCCCTCGGCCGTCATGGAGCGGCGTCGATCCGATGCCGGATGAGGATCAGGAGGAGGCTCGCGTGGGGCATGTCGGCGTGGATGACGGCGATCGTGGCTTAGACTATAAGCCCGTGGTGGATGAACGCGGCAGAGCGCTTTCGAGCGCAGACATTTCGAACCCTGAGCCTTCGGGCGGCGAGACCAAGCACATCTTCGTGACCGGTGGTGTCGTCTCCTCGTTGGGCAAGGGACTCACGGCGGCGAGTCTCGGCAACCTCCTGACGGCCAGGGGCCTCAGAGTGGCCATGCAGAAGCTCGATCCATACCTCAACGTCGACCCGGGCACGATGAACCCGTTCCAGCACGGCGAGGTCTTCGTGACCGACGACGGCGCTGAGACCGACCTCGACATCGGTCACTACGAGCGGTTCCTCGACATCAACCTCAGCCAGGCCGCCAACGTCACCACCGGCCAGATCTACTCGACCGTGATCGCCAAGGAGCGCCGCGGCGAGTACCTCGGCGACACCGTGCAGGTCATCCCGCACATCACCGACGAGATCAAGCGCCGCATGCGGCTGCAGTCGACCGAGACTCCCAAACCCGACGTCATCATCACCGAGATCGGCGGAACCGTCGGCGACATCGAGTCGCAGCCGTTCATCGAGTCCGCGCGTCAGGTGCGCCACGAGCTCGGCCGCAAGAACGTCTTCTTCGTGCACGTCTCGCTCGTGCCGTTCATGGGCGCGTCGGGTGAGCAGAAGACGAAGCCGACGCAGCACTCCGTGGCCACGCTGCGCTCGATCGGCATCCAGCCCGACGCGCTCGTGCTGCGCAGCGACCGCCCCGTGACGGACGCGAACAAGCGCAAGATCGCCCTCATGTGCGACGTCGACGAGGGCGCCGTCGTGAACGCCGTCGACGTTCCCTCGATCTACGACATCCCCACCATGCTGCACGACCAGGGCCTCGACGCGTACATCATCGACGCGCTCGGCCTCGATGGGCGGGCGGCCGACGTCGACTGGTCGGGCTGGAGCGCGCTGCTCGACGTCGTGCACGAGCCCAAGCACGAGGTCACGATCGGGCTCGTCGGCAAGTACATCGACCTCCCCGACGCCTACCTGTCGGTGACCGAGGCGCTCCGAGCCGGCGGCTTCGCGAACGACACGAAGGTCGACATCGAGTGGATCCCGTCCGATGAGTGCCGCACGCCCGAGGGCGCGCAGAAGCATCTTGCAGGCCTCGACGGCATCTGCGTGCCCGGCGGGTTCGGCGTGCGCGGCATCGAGGGCAAGCTCGGCGCCCTGCGGTTCGCCCGCGAGAACGGCCTCCCGGCGCTCGGTCTCTGCCTCGGCCTGCAGTGCATGGTCATCGAGTACTCGCGCAACGTCGCAGGGCTCGACGGCGCCTCCTCGAGCGAGTTCGATCCCGACACCGCGTTCCCGGTCATCGCGACGATGGAGGAGCAGGTCGAGATCATCGCGGGCGGCGACCTCGGCGGCACCATGCGCCTCGGCCTCTACCCGGCGAAGCTCGACGAGGGATCGATCACCGCTGAGCTCTACGGGGCCACCGAGGTCTCCGAGCGCCATCGCCACCGCTACGAGGTCAACAACTCCTACCGCGACCGCATCGCCGAGGCCGGCCTGGTGTTCTCGGGCATGTCGCCCGATCGTCACCTCGTCGAGTTCGTCGAACTCCCGCGCGACGTGCACCCGTTCTACGTCGGCACGCAGGCCCACCCCGAACTCCGCAGCCGCCCGCGGCACGCGCACCCCCTGTTCCGCGGACTCGTCGGGGCGGCGCTCGAGCGGCAGCAGGCGAGCCTGCTGTTCGACGTCGCCAATGGCTGAGCCTGTAGAACATCTCGAGCCCCGCGAGCCGGTCGGGCCCCTCGCCGACGACCCCGTCGGGCTCCCGCTGATCGCGAGCGAGCGCGTGTTCGAAGGACGCATCTGGGACATCCGTCGCGACACCTTCGAACTCGGCGGCCAGTCGCTCGTGCGCGAGTACGTCGACCACCCCGGCGCGGTCGCCGTGCTCGCCCTCGATGAGGCCGATCGGGTGTTCGTCATCCGGCAGTACCGGCATCCGGTTCGCTCGCGCGACTGGGAGATCCCCGCCGGACTCCTCGACGTCGCCGATGAGGATCCCGTAGTGGCGGCGCGGCGGGAGCTCGCCGAGGAGGGCGACCTCGAGGCATCCGAGTGGGCCGTGCTGAGTGACTACTTCACGACGCCGGGCGGCAGCGACGAGGCGATCCGCATCTTCCTCGCCCGCGGTCTCACGCCCACGAGCGAGGCGTTCGACCGCGAGGCCGAGGAGGCGCACATGGAGACCCGCTGGGTCGACCTCGACGAGTGCGTCGACGCGGTGCTCGCCCGACGAGTGCAGAACCCGTCGCTCGCCATGGGCGTGCTCGCGGCAAACGCCGCACGGGCACGCGGCTGGCAGACCCTCGGTCCTGCGGATGCCGCGTGGCCGGGTCGCTCCCGACCCCGCGAAGAGCCTGCACCGCGATGACCCCCACCGCGTCCGTGGAGGGGTACCTGCGGCACCTCTCGGTGGAACGCGGCCTCGCCCGCAACACGGTCGCGTCGTACCGGCGCGACCTCGGCATCTACGCCGACTGGCTCGCCGCAGGCGGCTTCGACGGCCTGGGCGCGGTGCGCGAGCAGGATCTCGCCGACTTCATGCGCTTCCTCGGCGCCGAACGACAGCCGCCGCTCGCGACCTCGTCGATCGCACGCGTGCTCTCCGCCGTGCGCGGCCTGCACCGCTTCCTCGCCGAGGAGGGGGCCATCGCAGCGGATGTCTCGCGCGAGCTGCGCCCGCCGAAGCTGCCGATGCGACTGCCGAAGGCCATCCCCGTCGAGGAGGTCGAGGCGCTCATCGCGGCCGTCGGCGGTGAGGAGCTGCACGAACTCCGCGACACCGCGCTGCTCGAACTCCTCTACGCGACGGGCGCGCGCGTCTCCGAGGCCGTGTCGCTGAACGTCGACGACCTCGTCGACGACGAGGTCGTGCGCCTGCTCGGCAAGGGCGGCAAGCAGCGGATCGTGCCGCTCGGTTCGTATGCGCGACGGGCCATCGACGCGTACCTCGTGCGTGCGAGACCGGCGCTGTCGGCGCGCGGCACGTCGACGCCCGCCCTGCTTCTCGGGCTCCGGGGGCGGCGGATGTCGCGGCAGGCCGCATGGGACGTGATCCATCGCGCGGCCGAGCGGGCCGGGCTCGCGGCATCCGTCTCACCGCACACCCTGCGCCACTCGTTCGCGACCCACCTGCTCGAGGGCGGAGCCGATGTGCGCGTCGTGCAGGAGCTTCTCGGGCACGCCTCGGTCGCCACCACCCAGATCTACACGCTGGTCACAGCCGATACACTCCGGGAGATGTACACGGCTGCCCACCCCCGTGCTCGCTAGAATCGACCAAGCACTCGCACCGACAGAGGTTCGCAGGACGCAGGAGAGAGACCACACGTGACTCACCAGACGCACGACCCGGCGGACGGCATCGCAACGCTCTCTCCCGAGGTCGGTCCGACAGGGCGTCCCCTCCGCGAGTTCCCCGAGCCGAAGCGACTGCGCTCGCACGGCCCCGCCCGCATCGTCGCGCTCTGCAACCAGAAGGGCGGCGTCGGCAAGACGACCACCACGATCAACCTCGGGGCGACCCTCGCCGACTACGGCCGGCGCGTGCTCGCCGTCGACTTCGACCCGCAGGGCGCGCTCTCGGCGGGCCTCGGCGTGCAGACCCACGACGTGCCGACGGTGTACGACCTGCTGCTCTCACGCCAGCTCGACCCGGCCGACGTGATCCAGAAGACCGCCGTCGAGAACCTCGACGTCATTCCCGCGAACATCGACCTCTCGGCGGCCGAGGTGCACCTCGTGACCGAGGTCGCCCGCGAGCAGATCCTCTCGAGCGTCCTCCGCCGCGTCGCCGCCGACTACGACGTGATCCTCATCGACTGTCAGCCCTCGCTCGGGCTCCTCACCGTGAACGCACTCACCGCGAGCCACGGCGTGGTGATACCGCTCGAGTGCGAGTACTTCGCGCTGCGGGGCGTGGCGCTGCTCATCGAGACCATCGACAAGGTGCGCGACCGCCTGAATCCCGCGATCGAGCTCGACGGCATCCTCGCGACGATGTACGACGCACGCACGCTGCACTCGCGCGAGGTGCTCGAGCGGGTCGTCGACGCGTTCGGCGACAAGGTGCTCGAGACCGTCATCACCCGCACGGTGAAGTTCCCCGATGCGACGGTCGCGGCGACCCCGATCACCGAGTTCGCCCCCGAGCACCAGGCGTCGAGGGCGTACCGGCAGCTCGCGAGGGAGCTGGTATTCCGTGGCGCGGTCGCCTGAGGCCGTACCGGCTGCGGGAGGTGGCGTGCCCGGCGCGACGGTGCCGGTCGATGGTGGCGCCGTCGATGACGGGGCAGCCGAGGCATCCGGCACCGGGTTCAGGGTCGCCCTCTCGAACTTCGAGGGCCCGTTCGACCTGCTGCTGTCGCTGATCGCGAAGCACGAGCTCGACATCACCGAGGTGTCGCTCTCGGCGGTGACCGACGAGTTCATCTCGTACCTGCGCGGACTCGATTCGGCCGAGGAGCTCGATCGCGCGTCGGAGTTCCTCGTGGTGGCGGCGACCCTGCTCGACCTCAAGGTCGCGGGGCTCCTGCCGCAGGGCGAGCTCGTCGACGCCGAGGACGTGGCGCTCCTCGAGGCGCGCGACCTGCTGTTCGCGCGCCTGCTGCAGTACCGCGCGTTCAAGGAGGCGTCGCGGTGGCTCGCGTCGCACCTCGAGGTGGAGGCCTCGCGGCATCCGCGGCTCGTGCGACTCGAGGAGCGGTTCCGGCAGCGCGAGCCCGAGCTCAGGTGGACGCTCAGCGCCGAGGACTTCGCGGCGATCGCGACGCTCGCCCTGACGCCGCGGGAGATCCCCGTCGTCGGGCTCGGGCACCTGCACGCGCCGCTCGTGTCGATCCGCGAGCAGGCCGCGCACGTCGTGGCCGTGCTGCGGCGAGGCGATCCCGTGACCTTCCGCGAGCTCATCGCCGGCATCGGGCAGCCCGGCGTGGTCGTCGCGCGGTTCCTCGCCGTGCTCGAACTGTACCGGCACGCCGCGATCGGCTTCGAGCAGGTCGAACCGCTCGGTGAGCTGACACTGCGCTGGACCGCCGAGTCGTGGCAGGACGAGAACCTCGAGAGCCTGGGGGCCGACTATGACGAATGAGACGGATGCCGCGGGCGAGGTCGATGGCGGCGCCGGACCCGAGCTGTCGATCGTCACGCCGCTCGACGTGCCGGGGCAGCCGCGACTGGACCTCGACCGTGCGCTCGAGGCGATCCTCTTCATCGCGGACGAACCGCTGAGCGTCGTGCACCTCGCCGCGGCCGTGGCGCGTCCGCTGGCCGAGGTGCGCGCCGCGATCGCGCGGCTTCGGGCCGACTACGACGGCACGGGCACGTCGGGGGAGCCGCGCACGGATGTCGCCGACGAGCAGCCCGCGGCACGCGGCATCCCTTCGACGAGCTCAGGGCACCGCCGTCGCGGCTTCGAACTGCGCGAGGTCGGTGGCGGCTGGCGCTTCTACGTGCGTGCCGAGTACGACGCCCTGGTCGCCGACTTCGTGCTCACCCAGTCGTCGACGAGGCTCTCGCAGGCAGCCCTCGAGACGCTCTCGGTGATCGCGTACAAGCAGCCGATCTCGCGCTCGTCGATCGCGTCGATCCGGGCGGTCAACGTCGACTCGGTCGTGCGCACGCTGCTCGGTCGCGGGCTCATCACCGAGGTCGACACCGACGCCGAGACCGGTGCGATCCTGTACGGCACGACTGGGCTGCTGCTCACGAACCTCGGCATCAACTCGCTCGACGAGCTGCCGCACATCTCGCCGTTGCTCGACGACGGCCAGGAGGGATTCGACCTTGACTGACGCGAACGACCGCGGCGCGGACTCGACCGAGGGCGTGCGTCTGCAGAAGGTGCTCGCGGCTGCGGGTGTGGCGAGCCGGCGCCTCTCGGAGCAGCTCATCGTCGAGGGGCGAGTAGAGGTGAACGGGCGGGTCGTCGCAGAGCTCGGCAGCCGCATCCATCCCGCGACCGACCTCGTCGCGGTCGACGGCGTCGCCGTGCAGCTCGATCCCGCGAAGCGCTACTACATGCTGAACAAGCCGCGCGGCGTCGTCTCGTCGATGCGCGACGAGCAGGGCCGCCCCGACCTCACGCGGTTCACCGACGAGCTCGAGGAGCGCGTCTTCAACGTCGGGCGCCTCGACGCCGAGACGAGTGGGCTGCTGCTGCTCACGAACGACGGCGACCTCGCGCATGTGCTCGCGCACCCGTCGTTCGGCGTCGAGAAGACATACATCGCCAAGGTGCGCGGCAGGATCACCCCGCAGACCCTGCAGAAGCTCAAGCAGGGCATCGAGCTCGAGGACGGGCTGATCAGGGCCGACCGGGCGAAGCTCCTGCAGCGGCAGGGCGACGACCGGCACTCGATCGTCGAACTCACCCTGCACTCCGGCCGCAACCGCATCGTGCGCCGAATGCTCGACGCCGTGGGGCATCCGGTCGTCGACCTCGTGCGCCGCAGCTTCGGACCTCTCAACCTCGGCACCCTCCGATCGGGAGCCATGCGGGAGTTGACTAAGGTGGAACTCGGCCAATTGCTCACGATCTCCCGCGCCGCCGACACTGCTCGGCTTGGCGACGCCGGGTCGAACGAAAGGGACTCGTGACCGAATCACGCCTGATCGGGCCGGTGCGCATCGTCGGCGTCGGCCTCCTCGGCGCCAGCATCGGGCTCGGCCTCCGGGCGAAGGGCATCGACGTGATCCTCGCCGACGCGTCGCCGACGCATGTCGCGATCGCCGTCGATCTCGGCGCCGGCCGCCCTGCCGAGCAGGCCGATGCGCCGCAGCTCATCGTCGTCGCAGTTCCGCCCGACGTGACTGCGTCGGTCGTCGCCGCCGAGCTGGCGGCATTCCCCGATGCGATCGTGACGGATGTCGCGAGCGTGAAGGCCGGCATCCTCGACACATTGCGCGAGGCCGGCGCCGACGTCTCGAGGTACATCGGCTCGCACCCGCTCGCCGGACGCGAGCGCGGGGGGCCGCTCGCCGCTCGCGCCGATCTCTTCGCAGGGCGCCCGTGGGTCGTCGCGGCGCACGACGCGATCACCTACCAGCGGGCGGGCTCCATCGACGACCTCATCCTCGACCTCGGAGCGACCCTCGTCGAGATGACGCCCGAAGACCACGACCGCGGCGTCGCGCTCATCTCGCACGTGCCCCAGGTCGTCTCGAGCATTATGGCGCGGCGACTCATCGACGCCCCCAATGCGGCGCTCGGGCTCGCCGGACAGGGTGTGCGCGACGTGACCCGCATCGCCGCGAGCGACGCCGACCTGTGGGTGCAGATCCTCGGCGCGAACGCCGTACCGGTGCGCGACATCCTCGTGGCGTACCGCGACGACCTCGATCGCTTCATCGACGCGCTCGCCGACCCTGCGGCTCCCGGGGCACGGCGCCGGGTGGCCGAGGAGCTCACCGGCGGCAACACCGGCGTCGAGCGGCTTCCGGGCAAGCACGGCACCGACAAGCGGTTCACGACGGTCATCGTGATGGTCGAGGACCGGCCGGGCGAACTCGCCCGGCTGCTCGCCGAGATCGGCGAGATCGGCGTGAACCTCGAAGACCTCAGACTCGAGCATTCGCCCGGCCGCCAGGTCGGCCTCGCCGAGATCGCCGTGCTCCCCGAGGCGGCGGATCGACTCACGAACGAGCTGGCCGAGCGCGGCTGGCGGATCGCAGGCTGAACGTGAACGCATCACCCGTGCACCCCTTCGTCGTCGCCGTCGACGGTCCGGCCGGCAGCGGCAAGTCGAGCGTCTCCCAGGCGGTCGCGCGTCGACTCGGGTTCGGGTTCCTCGACACGGGTGCCGCGTACCGGGCGCTGGCGTGGCACGCGGCGGCATCCGGAGTGGAGACGGATGACGCGGCATCCGTCATCTCGTGTCTCTCGAGCTTCGCGGTCCGCATCGGCACCGACCCGGCCGGCTACGCAGTGCACGTCGACGACGTGGACGTGACGACGGCGATTCGCGACCCCGGGATCTCCGCGGTCGTGAGTCGCGTCGCGCGAGTGCCCGAGGTGCGCACGCACCTGATCGAGCTGTTCCGCGGCATCATGGCGGCAGAGCAGACGCCCGGCATCGTCGTGGAGGGCCGCGACATCACGACCGTCGTGGCCCCGGATGCCCCGGTTCGGATCCTGCTCACCGCGTCGGAGGAGGTTAGAATAGCGAGGCGCTCCGCGGAACTCGTCGGCGATCAGGCGCTCGCCGCGGGCGAACAGCTTCACCGGCGCGATGCGGCGGACTCCAAGGTCGTCGACTTCATGACCGCTGCCGAGGGCGTGATCACCGTGGACTCGACCGAGCTCGACTTCGACCAGACCGTCGATGCCGTGATCGGCGTGATCGAGTCCGCTCGCGCCGCGGCCGTCGAATAGCCGCTCGGCGGCCGGCATCCCGGGGCCCGGCAGCCGGGAGCCCGGGCCGCGAGCCGCAGACTTTCCAGAGGAGACACCATGACCGACCAGCAGGGCGAGTACGACGACGAGGCGATCATCGACGACGACGAGCTCGCGGAGCGACTCGCCGATGTCGACGACGACCTCGCCGAACAGCGCGCCGCCGCCCTTCGGTCGGGGCTCTCCGATTACGAGCTCGACCAAGACGACCTCGAGGTGCTCGAGATCTCGGAGGAGGGCGAGGAGGGCATCCGCTACCTCCCCGCGCTGCCCGTCATCGCGATCGTCGGCCGGCCGAACGTCGGCAAGTCGGCCCTGGTGAACCGCATCCTCGGCCGCCGCGAGGCCGTCGTCGAAGACACCCCGGGCGTCACGCGCGACCGCGTCTCGTACAAGGGCGACTACCTCGACCGCCGCTTCACGCTCGTCGACACCGGCGGCTGGGAGCCCGACGCGAAGGGCATCGACGCGTCGGTCGCCGCGCAGGCCGAGGTCGCGATCGACCTCAGCGACGTGGTGCTCTTCGTCGTCGATGCGACGGTCGGCGCGACATCCACCGACGAGCATGTCGTGCGACTCCTCCGCAAGACGAAGAAGCCGGTCTTCCTCGTGGCGAACAAGGTCGACGACGCCCGCCAGGAGCCCGAGGCGACGGCGCTCTGGAACCTCGGCCTCGGCGAGCCGTACCCGGTCTCGGCGCTCCACGGGCGCGGTGTCGCCGACATGCTCGAAGAGGTCTTCAAGGTGCTGCCGCAGGTGTCGGCCGTCGCGAAGGACGAGTTCGGCGGCCCTCGCAGGGTCGCGATCCTCGGCCGCCCGAACGTCGGCAAGTCGAGCCTGCTCAACAAGGCCGCCGGCGAGGAGCGCGTCGTCGTGAACGAGCTCGCGGGCACCACCCGCGACCCGGTCGACGAGCAGATCGAGCTCGGCGGCAAGATCTGGCGGTTCGTCGACACCGCCGGCATCCGTCGTCGCGTGCACTTGCAGCAGGGCGCCGACTTCTACGCCTCGCTGCGCACCCAGGCCGCCCTCGAGAAGGCCGAGGTCGCGGTCGTGCTGCTGGATGTCTCGCAGCCGATCTCCGAACAGGACGTGCGCATCATCGACCTCGTGCTCGAATCGGGCCGAGCCCTCGTGCTGGCGTACAACAAGTGGGACCTCCTCGACGACGACCGTCGCCGCTACCTCGAGCGCGAGATCGAGCAGGACCTGCACCATGTGTCGTGGGCGCCGCGGGTCAACATCTCGGCTCGCACCGGCCGTCACCTCGAGAAGCTCGTGCCCGCCCTCGAGCTCGCGCTCGAGTCGTGGGACACCCGCATCGCCACGGGCAAGTTCAACGCGTTCCTCACCGAGCTCACGCAGGAGCATCCGCACCCCGTGCGCGGCGGCAAGCAGCCCCGCATCCTGTTCGGCACGCAGGCCGCGAGCCGCCCGCCGACATTCGTGCTCTTCACCACCGGCTTCCTCGACCCCGGCTACCGCCGGTTCATCCAGCGGCGCCTGCGTGAGATCTACGGGTTCGAGGGGTCGCCGATCGTCATCAACATGCGCGTGCGCGAACGCCGGCAGCGATAGGC
Source organism: Agromyces sp. NPDC058484 (assembly GCF_042720415.1). Taxonomy (NCBI): domain Bacteria; kingdom Bacillati; phylum Actinomycetota; class Actinomycetes; order Micrococcales; family Microbacteriaceae; genus Agromyces; species Agromyces sp. NPDC058484. The sequence goes on from NZ_JBHXMP010000027.1 coordinate 16,478, forward strand.
GAGCGGATGTCGCGGTCGAGCGCAGGGTCGGAGGCAGACCTCGACGCCGGCACCGCGATCGTCGCAGCCTTGCGTGCGATCGGCGAACGACTCGACACGCTCGAACCGGCGTCGCTCGCCGACGAGCCCGACGCGGTGCACCAGCTGCGCACGCACGTGCGGCGGCTCCGGAGCGTGCTCGCCGTCTACGCGTCGGTATTCGACCCGTCGGTCGCGGCGGCGCTGCGTCGAACGTACGGGGCGTTCGGGAAGGAACTCGGCACCGTGCGAGACATCGAGGTGCGGGTGCAAGTCGCGGAGCGCGCGCTGACGGAGGCGTCTGGGGCGAACCGGGGATCCGAGGCATCCGATGCGGCCGCCTCGGTCTCGGACACGGCTTCGGCTTCGGCGCCTGCCGAGGTCGCCGCGGCGCGGGCGCGGCTCATCGCTGACGAGCTCGAAGCACACCGGCTCGCGCACGCACGCTTCGCCGAACGACAGCGGATGCCGCGTGCTGTCGCTCGTCGCGCGGCACTCGCCGCATTCCTCGCCGCTCCGCCCTTCACGTCGCTCGCCTCTGGACCCGCCGTCGACGTGCTCGGCGACCTGCTGCAGCGGGAGGCGCGACGGGCCGGCGAGCGCGCCGATCGCATCGACTCATCCACCGGCGCGGAGGAGCTGCACCGCGTGCGCAAGGCCGGCCGCCGGCTACGATACGCGTCGGAAGCCGTGACCGAGGAGCCTGTCACGCTGTTCGGCGACGGTGCGCGGGCCCTCGCCCACGTCGGTGAGCGCCTGCACGACGTGCTCGGCGACCACCGCGACGAGGTGCTGTTCGCCGAACACGTGCGGCGAGCAGCCGCGCACGCCGCACACGCCGGCGAGCCCGTCGGCCTGCTGGCCCGCCTCGCCGAGGCTGCCGAGCGACGCGCGGCCGGCCGGCTCGACGAACTCCCAGCCGTGATCGAAGACCTGCGGGACGCCGGCCAGGAGTGGGCGTTTCGCTGATCGAGCGACCGATGAGGCCGCTCGGCTCTGCTGTCAGTCGTGCGGCTCGCAGATGACGAGCGGGATCTGGCGGGTCGTCCGGCGCTGGTAGCCCGCATAGCCCCGATAGGCGGCGACGACCCTCGGCCACAGCTCGGCGCGCTCGGTGGCGTCGGCGGTCCTCGCGGTCATCGGCCGCGTCGTTCCGTGCATGGTGAGCTCGACCTGCGGGTCGGCGACGAGGTTGCGGTACCAGCCGGGGTCGCGGTCGGCACCGCCCTTCGACGCCACGAGCACGACGCGCTCGCCGTCGATCACGGGCGCCGACAGGACCACGGCCCTCGGCCGTCCGCTGCGCCTGCCGGTCGTGTGGAGCTGCACGATCGGCATGCCCACGATCGCTGCGCCGAGGCGCCATCGGCTCAGCTTCAGGAGCGCGGCGTGGGTGCGCGAGAGGGCACGGAACCAGAAATCGGAGAACCGCCCACGACGCGTCATCGCGCGTTCCCTGAACCCATGCCGCGCGCTGCCGGAACCATGCAGGGAGTACACCACGGAAGCCTGAGTTCGGATTGAGCGCGCGCGGGCGTGGGCACGGGCCGGCGTAGGCACGGGTCGGAGTGAGCGATGCGCGCGTCAGTCGCGCAGCCGGCGTTCCATGATGACGCGGTGGGGCTTCGGGCGGGCGACCTCGGTGAACCCGGCGTGCTGGAACATCGTGACGGTGCCGGGGAACAGCTCATCGGGCGGCGTCTTCTCCCGTACGGCGGGATCGACCGCGTAGCCCTCGACGAGGGTGGCGCCGTTCGACCGGGCGAACTCGACGGCGGCCTCGGCGAGTGCCCGCCCGACACCGCGCTTACGGTGCGCCCGCGGCACGACGAAGCACGTCACCGCCCAGATGCCCGCCTCGTCGAAGTCGGGATGCCGAGTGCTGCCCGCGATGATGCGACTGTGCGGCAGTCGCGGCAGGTTCGCGCGGGGTTCCACTGCGCACCAGCCCACCGGGGTGTCGCCATCGTAGGCGATGAGGCCGCGACCCGGGCCGGGCTCCGTCAGTTGCGCCGCGAGCCGGTCGCGAAGCGCCTCGTCGCCGATGCCGCGCCATTCGGTGCCCGGAATCAGGTACCACTGGCACCAGCAGTGCGCGGGGTCTCCCTTCGTGCCGAAGACGGCCTCGACGTCGGCGAACGGCGACTCTGTCGCGGGCACGATGCGGAATTCGGTCGGCACGGATGCCTCGTTCACTTCGGTGTGCATGGCTCACACGTTAGCGGCGGCATCCGACAGCTCGTCTTGGCTGCAGCGAGCTCGACGGCATGGAGAACGACCCGCGGGCGTTCGTGGACGAGGTGCGCAACCACCTCTGAACGCCCGCGGGTTCGTGATGTCAGGCGCGCGCAGCGCCGTTGGTGGCGGGCTCGCCGGTGGCAGGCGGGGTCACAGCGGGCTCGGCAGTGGCAGGCTCGACCGTGGGCTCGGTGACCGCGGGGTCGGCCTTCGCGGTCTCGCTCGCAGCGGATGCCACGACCGGGGGCTGCTCGTCGGCCGCACCATACGTGCCGTCGAACGTGTCGTCGTCGAGCTCGTCCCCGTCCTCGGAGACCTCGGAGATGGGGGCCGCGGTCGCCGCGATGACGGCCGCGGCGCGGTTGCGGGCGTGCGTCGCGAGCGCGATGAACACGCCGATGACACCGGCGACGAGGAGGAATCCGCCGATCGTGCTCTGCGTCTGCAGGTTGAGGAAACGCAGGTAGTCGGAACCTCCGGAGTTGTAGAAGTCGGCCTGCGCGGTGTTGCCTGCCTGCAGGAACCAGTACCCGAACGCGGCGACCGCGACGGAGACGGCCCACAGCACGATGAGCGGGATGTTCAGCGCGGAGCGGGTGGTGGTGGCTTTCGGCAAGGGATTCCTCCAGGGAGATTCGGTTCGCGGATGTCGCCCGCGGATCGCCAGGCGTACGCGGCCGTGTTCGGCCTCGTCGAGCCTAGGGGTGCGAGCTATGCGGCGGGTATGGATTCTCTGGGCGCGACCTCGGTGGCCGGCGTGCACGAGCACTCCGACCGATGCCGCTATGATGGTCAAGTTGTCTTCCGAGCAATCGGATGCCATCGGGATGTGGCGCAGCTTGGTAGCGCACCTGACTGGGGGTCAGGGGGTCGCAGGTTCAAATCCTGTCATCCCGACCAATAAAGCCCCGGTAGATCACAAGATCTGCCGGGGCTCTTCCGTTGCTGGATAGTGGCAACCCCTCCAAAAACCCCTTCTTCTGTAGACGTGCTGACGTTCGATCTTTCGACATTCTCGGCGTGTCGCGCTGACGCATTGTCGTAAGTCTGTTCTGTGCTCGTTGAGGGATTCTCTATCCCCTTCAAGTGCCCCACGGTGGGCCGTTTGGAGGTAAGAATCACGAATCGCGCAGTTTGCACTCGGTGCAAGAAGTTCGCCCCGGTGAGCAGCAAAGGGCTGCTTGCCAACCATCAGGACGCGACAGGTCGTCGTTGTCCCGCCACAGTTCTCCCGCAGTCGATGCCTTCGAGCCGCCGCCGATCGCCAAGTCGGGGCGAACGCATACAACTCGAGAGCCTGCGCTGCCCACGCTCGGGATGCCGCCCGAGTTCTGGGATCCGAACCACAAGCCCGGGCCGCCGATCGTACCGACGTGGCAGCGGAAGGGGTACCTCTCGGCTGAGGAGTGGTTGGCAGCCATCGAGAAGGATCAGCCCAAGTCGATCTACGTGCCGAAGCTGCCTCGCATCAGGATCGTGAGCGGCGGGCTGCCCGGTCTCGGTCGTCGTCGCTGATAGGTCATGAGAGGGGTGTTCCCTCGATCGAGGCTGACTTGGCCGGCGTGTGGGAAGGTGTCAACGTGGAGCACGCGCAGCGC
>NZ_JBHXMP010000028.1:0-18921 GCF_042720415.1 Agromyces sp. NPDC058484
GCCCCCCCCCGGGGCGGGGGGGGGCCGCCGGGCGCGGCCCCCCCCCACCCCCCGCTCGGCCACCCGGCGGAAGTTCGGCATCGCCCTGCTCTTCCTCCTGCCCGCCCTCGTCCTGCTCGGGGCACTGGTCGTGTACCCGATCATCTACACGGCGATCCGATCGTTCTTCAACGCGTCGGGCGACGAGTTCATCGGGTGGGACAACTACGTGACGATGTTCACGAGCGACTCCACCCTCCAGGCCATCATCAACAACGCCATCTGGGTCATCGTCGCGCCGATCACCTGCACGGTACTCGGGCTGATCTTCGCCGTGATGCTCGAGCGCATCAAGTGGTCGACGGCGTTCAAGCTCATCATCTTCATGCCGATGGCGATCTCGATGCTCGCGGCGGGGGTCATCTTCCGCGGCATGTTCGAGGTGAACCCGAACATCGGCGTGGTCAACGCCACGATCGTCGGCGTCTCGAACGCGTTCGGCGCCGATGCCGCCTACCCGGGCGCCCGCCCCCGTGACGATGCCGGCATCGTGGAAGACCGCGGCACCATCGCCGGAGAGTCCGCGATCGAACCGGGTTCCGAGCAGAACTTCCCGCTCGTGGCCGTGCGCACCGAGGACCTGCCCGACTCCGCAGCGCAGGCCGAGCCGGCCGAGTCGCCCGACTCCGACCAGATCACGGGCACGGTATGGCTCGACTTCGTGCCAGGCGGTGGCGGCACGAACGGCGAGATCGACGATGGCGAACTGGGCCTCCCAGGCGTGCAGGTCGACGCGGTGACCGCCGACGGATCGATCGCCGCGTCCGCGCAGACGGATGATTCGGGCCGATACGTGATCGAAGGACTCTCGCCGGGCGAGTACCGGGTGGCGTTGCCGGCCTCCAACTTCGACGAGGGCGCGCAAGCCGTGCCGTGGTTGGGCCCGTCGTTGATCAACATCGTCGTCATCATGTCGTACATCTGGATCTGGGCCGGCTTCTCCATGGTGATGATCGCGTCGGGCCTGTCGGCCATGGACCGCTCGTTGCAGGAGGCGGCGCGCATCGACGGCGCGAGCGAGTGGCAGGTGTTCTCGCGCATCACCGCCCCGTTGCTGTCGCCGGTGCTCGTGGTGGTGTTCGTCACGCTCATCATCAACGTGCTGAAGATCTTCGACCTGGTCTACGTCATACCGCCCGGCGTCTCCAAACCCGCGGCCAACGTGATCGCGGTCGAGATGTGGACCGTCTCGTTCGGCGGCGGCAACGATCACGGGCTGGGCAGTGCGCTGGCGATCCTCCTGCTCGTCCTCGTGCTCCCTGTGATGATCATCAACGCGAGGCGCTTCCGCGAGGAGAGGAAGCGATGACCGCCTCAGAACTCACGATCGTGCGAGGCAAGAAGACCGTCGCTCAGAAGATCCTCGGGTTCTTCGCCAACTCGTTCGTCAACATCCTGCTCGTCATCGTGGCGGTGTTCTGGCTCATACCCAGCGTCGGGTTGTTCATCACCTCCCTGCGCACCGGGGCGGACAGTGCGGCATCCGGCTGGTGGACCGTCTTCACGGCGCCCGCCCAGCTGACCCTCGAGAACTACGCGGAGCTGCTGCAGAACCCGACGATCATGGGATCGTTCTGGAACACCATCGTCATCGCGGTGCCGACCACGGTGGCCGTCGTGATCATCGGGTCGCTCGCTGCCTATGCGTTCGCGTGGATCGACTTCCCCGTGCGCGACTGGCTGCTCATCGCGATCATCGTGCTGCTCGCGGTGCCGCTGCAGGTGGCGTTCATCCCGCTCGCCCGGCTGTTCGGCGAGCTGGGCATCTTCGGCACGGTGTTCGGGGTGATCCTGTTCCACACGGCGTTCGGGCTGCCGTTCGCGATCTTCCTGCTGCGCAACTTCTTCACGCAGATACCGGCCGAGCTCCTCGAGGCGGCGCGCATCGACGGCGCCACCGACTGGCGGATCTTCCGGCAGGTGATCCTCCCGCTGGGCGGGCCGGCGATCGCGTCGCTGGCGATCTTCCAGTTCCTGTGGACGTGGAACGACATGCTCGTCGCCCTCATCTTCACGAACTCGCAGTCGCAGCCGCTCACGGTCGCGATCCAGAGCCAGCTTCGGCAATTCGGGGCGAACATCGACATCCTCTCGTCGGGAGCCTTCCTGTCGATGATCGTGCCGCTGATCGTGTTCTTCGCGTTCCAGCGGTACTTCGTGCAGGCGCTGCTCGCAGGGGCGCAGAAGTAGGGCGTCCCCGCCCGCTCTAGGCTGGAGCGCATGAGCACGCACGGGTCCGGGCCCGGTGCGCCGGCCGCCAGAGACGGGCGACGCGGCCGCATCTCGAGCGCCGATGTCACCGCGCAGCGCGCCGAGAACGCCGAGGCGCCCAAGATCCCGCATCTGCTCCAACGCACCTCGGCGCTGTTCGCGCCCCACAGGGCGGCACTCGTCACGACGGTCGTGCTCGTGCTCATCGGCGCGGCCCTCAGCGTCATCCCGCCGCTGCTCACCCAGCGCGCCTTCGACGACGGGTTGTTCCCCGTCGGCCCCGACCCTTCGACGAGCTCAGGGACAGGGCAGATCTCGGGCCCGAACCTGCCCGTGCTCGCCACGATCGTCGGCGCCATGATCGCCGTGTTCATCGTGTCGGCGCTCATCGGCGTGTGGCAGACGTGGCTCACGGCGACGATCGGCAATCGGGTGATGGGCACCCTGCGGGTGCGGCTCTTCACGCACCTGCAGTCGATGGAGCTCAGCTTCTTCACGCGCACCAAGACCGGCATCATCCAGTCGCGTCTGCAGAACGACGTCGGCGGCGTGGCATCCGTGCTCACGAACACCGTGTCGAGCGTGCTCGGCAACACCGTCACCGTGATCTCGGCGTTCGTCGCGATGTTGCTCCTCAACTGGCAGCTCACCGTGATCGCGCTCGTGCTGATGCCGTTCATGGTCATCGCGCAGCGCAGGGTCGGGCAGGTGCGCGCGCGCATCGCGGGCAGGACGCAGGAGTCGCTGTCGGAGATGACCGCGATCACGCAGGAGACGCTGAGCGTCTCGGGCATCCTGCTGTCGAAGAGCTTCACCCGGCAGCGCAGCGAGATCGAGCGGTACGCCGACGAGAACCAGAACCAGATCCGTCTGCAGGTCAGGCAGCAGATGACCGGCCAGTGGTTCTTCGCGATGGTCAACATCTTCATGTCGTCCATTCCGGCGATCGTCTACCTCGTCGCGGGGTGGTTGATCACGGGCGGCGTCTCGGATGTCACGGCCGGCACGATCGTCGCGTTCACCACCGTGCAGGCGCGCCTCCTGTTCCCCCTGATGGGGCTGATGCGCGTCGCCCTCGACCTGCAGACCTCGAGTGCCCTCTTCGCGCGGATCTTCGAGTACCTCGACCTGAGGCCCTCGATCACGGATGCCCCAGGCGCCCGCGACGTGGCATCCGGCCCAGCCCTCGGGCGAGTCGAGTTCGACGACGTGACGTTCCGCTACCCCGACGCCGCCCTTCGACAGGCTCAGGGACCGGAGGACCGGCCGACGCTCGACGGCGTGAGCTTCACGATCGAGCCGGGGCAGGTCGCCGCGTTCGTCGGACCGTCGGGTGCGGGCAAGACCACGGTGTCATACCTCGTGCCGCGGCTGTACGAGGCATCGGGCGGGGTGGTGCGGTTCGCCGGCGACGACGTGCGCGAGCTCCGGCAGGAGTCGCTCATCTCGAACATCGGCATCGTGAGCCAGGAGACGTACCTCTTCCATGCGACGATCGCCGAGAACCTGCGGTACGCGAAACCGGATGCCACCGACGCCGAGCTCGAGGCGGCGGCTCGCGCCGCGAACATCCACGAGACCATCGCGTCGTTCCCCGAGGGATACGAGACGGTCGTCGGCGAACGCGGCTACCGGCTCTCGGGCGGCGAGAAGCAGCGCATCGCGATCGCGCGCGTGCTGCTGAAGGACCCGGCGGTGCTCGTGCTCGACGAGGCGACGAGTGCGCTCGACACCATCTCCGAGCGGGTGGTGCAGCAGGCGCTCGACGACGCCGCGCGCGGGCGCACGACGATCGCGATCGCGCACCGGCTGTCGACGGTGGTGTCGGCCGACGTCATCTTCGTCGTCTCCGGAGGTCGGGTCGTCGAGCACGGCACGCATGCCGAGCTCGTGGGCGCCGAGGGCGTGTACGCGTCGCTCTACCGGCAGCAGGAGGAGCGGCCGGTCCTCGAGGTGTGAGCCGGCGCGTCAGCTGCGCGCGGCGAGCATCTGCTCCATCAGGGCGATCTCGGCCTGCTGGCTCGTCGCGACGGACTCGGCGAACGACACGACGACCTCGTTCGAGGAGCGTTCGAGCGCGGCATCCGCCATTTCGATCGCTCCGCGATGATGCGCGATCATGAGCTCGAGGAAGAGCCGCTCGGCCTCGACACCGCTCAGCGTTCGAAGCTCCATGACCTGCGCGGGGGTCGCGAGACCCGGCATCGGCCCGCCGGGCTCGTGCGTCGTCGCGTCGTGTCCCGAGTGACCCGCGCCGGTCGCGTCACCGTCGGGCGACCGGGTCATCCACGTCATCGACGGCTCCGAACCCGCCTGCGGCAGCCCCCAGGTGCGCAGCCAGCCGTACAACTGGCCCGCCTGCTGCGCCTGCGTCGTGGCGATGTCGTAGGCGAGCAGGCGCACGTCGGGGTCGTCGGTCGCGTCGCGCACGATCATGGCGAGCTCGACGCCCTGCTGATGGTGCACCTGCATGTCACGGGCGAAGCCGGCCTCGGCGCTCGTGCTGACGGGCGTCGGGTCGCCGAGCGTGCTGATCCGGCCGAGCGCGAATGCCACGATCGCGACCGCGACGAGGGCGACGGATGCCGCGACGATCGCCGCGACGCGTCCGGCACGCCCGGAGCGTGGGGCGCCGGGCTCCGCTTGCTCGTCCGTCAAGAGACCTTGCCCGGCCCGTCGACGGCGCCTGTGCACAGCGCGCCGGGCTCGGGCACATTCTGGCTCTGCCAGTACTCCTCGAGGAACGCGGCGATGCGCTCATCGTCTGCGCTGTCGACCTGCAGCTGGGAGTTCCAGGCGCTCAGCACGATCGGCGAGGGCAGTCCGTCGAACGGCGAGAGCACCACGTAGGTCGAGGGGAGCTTCGACGTGAGCGCCTCGAGCTCGCCGGCCGCGAGGTCGGGGTCGTACGTGACCCAGACGGCACCGTGCTCGAGCGAGTGCACGGCGTTCTCGTTCGGCACGGGTTCGGTGTACACGCCGCAGTTCAGCCAGGCCGGGTTGTGCTCGCCGCCGGCTGGCGGCGTCTGCGCGTAGTCGACCGCACCTTCGACGTGGCCCGCGGGGTTCTCGAACGTCTCGACGCCCTCGACCTCGGCGCCTTCGCTGCCGGCGTCGTACGACGCGGGCTGCGGCGTGAGCACGATCGAGGTGATCAGCAGGCCGACCACCACCACGCCGACGACCGCAGCGGCGCCCCAGCCGAGGCGACGGTTGCGCTTGGCCCGTGCCTCCTTCTTGCGGAACTCCTCGAGCTTCCGGGCGCGCTCCTCGGCGCGCTGCTGCTTGACGGTCGGCTTCTTGGCAGCGGGGGGAACGGGTGGGGTCGCACTCACGTGTGGGCCTCTCTCGAAGAACGTCTCGTTCCATACGAACGCATGCCGCTGGGAAAACGCGGGGACTGGCTACAACATTCCCATATCCTGCGCGCCGCGATCGCCTGCCGTTAGGCTGGGCGCGTGAGCTCCTCCATGCGCACTCCACACAAGGAATCAGCACCGGCATGAAGTACGCAGAGTCCATCGTCGATCTCGTGGGCGACACCCCGCTCGTCAGGCTCCACCGTGTGACCGAGGGCGTGACGGATGCCACGGTGCTGGTCAAGCTCGAGTACTTCAACCCGGGCGGCTCATCGAAGGACCGCATCGCGGAGCGTATCATCGATGCCGCCGAGGCCGAGGGCAGGCTGAAGCCGGGCGGCACCATCGTGGAGCCGACGAGCGGCAATACCGGTGTGGGGCTCGCGCTCATCGCCCAGCAGCGCGGGTACCGGTGCATCTTCGTGTGCCCCGACAAGGTCGGCGAAGACAAGCGCAACGTGCTCACCGCGTACGGCGCCGAGGTCGTCGTGACGCCCACGGCGGTCGCGCCCGACAGCCCCGAGTCGTACTACGGCGTCTCCGACCGGCTCGCACGCGAGACCCCCGGCGCGTTCAAGCCCGACCAGTACTCGAACCCGAACGGTCCGCGCTCGCACTACGAGACCACCGGCCCCGAGATCTGGCGTGACACCGACGGGAAGGTCACCCACTTCGTGGCGGGCGTCGGCACCGGCGGCACGATCACGGGCACCGGCCGCTACCTGCGCGAAGTGTCGGGCGACACGGTGCGCATCATCGGCGCCGATCCCGAGGGCTCCGTCTTCTCGGGCGGCACCGGCCGCCCCTACCTCGTCGAGGGTGTCGGCGAGGACTTCTGGCCGAGTGCGTACGATCCCGCCGTGCCGCACGAGATCATCGCCGTGACCGATGCGGAATCGTTCGCGATGACGCGTCGCCTCGCCCGCGAGGAGGGCATCCTCGTGGGCGGGTCGAGCGGCATGGCCGTGGTCGCGGCGCTGAAGGCCGCGGCATCCGCCGGTCCCGACGACGTGTTCGTCGTGCTGCTGCCCGACGGCGGGCGCGGCTACCTCGGCAAGATCTTCAACGACAAGTGGATGCGCGCCTACGGCTTCTCGAACGCCCCCGAGGGCCACACGATCGCCGAGCTCCTCGCCGCGAAGGCCGGCCGGATGCCGCCGCTCGTCTTCGTGCACCCGAACGACACGATCCGCGAGGCCATCGACACGATGACGGATGCCGGAGTGTCGCAGTTGCTCGTGCTCTCGGCCGAGCCCCCCGTCGTGCTCGGCGAGGTGGTCGGCTCGCTCGACGAGGAGCACCTGCTCGAGCTCGTCTTCTCGGGACAGGCGAAGCTCACCGACAAGGTGTCGGGCGTGGTGGGGGAGTCGTTGCCGCTCATCGGGATGAACGAGCCCGTGGCATCCGCTCGCTCGGCCTTCGGCACGCACCCCGCGATGCTCGTGACAGACGGCGGCAAGGCGCTCGGCGTGATCACCCGCACCGACCTGCTCTCGTACCTGTCGGCCTGACGCCCGCTCACTCGCTCCGAAAGGGTCCGCACATGCTGCACGACGACGCACGGTTCGACACGCTCGCGATCCACGCCGGCCAGGACTTCGACCCCACGACCGGCGCGGTCATCCCGCCGGTGTACCTCACGTCCACGTTCGTGCAAGACGGGATCGGCGGCCTTCGCGGCGGCTACGAGTACTCGCGCGGCGGCAACCCCACGCGCACCGCGCTCGAGACGCAGCTCGCGGCGCTCGAGGGCGGAATCCGCGGGCTCTCGTTCGCGTCGGGGCTCGCCGCCGAGGACGCGCTGCTGCGCACCGTGCTCGCCCCCGGCGACCACGTGGTCATCGGCAACGACGTGTACGGGGGCACGCATCGGCTCGTGCGCCGGATCTTCGGCGCATGGGGCGTCCGCCACTCCACCGTGGACACGAGCGACCTCGACGCGGTGCGCGGTGCGATCGAGCTCGGCACGACGAAGGTGCTCTGGGTCGAGACGCCGTCGAATCCGCTCATGAAGATCTCGGACATCGCCGCGCTCACCGAGCTCGGCAACGAGGCGGGCATTCTCGTCGTCGTCGACAACACGTTCGCGTCGCCCGCGCTGCAGCGGCCGATCGAGCTCGGCGCCGACGTGGTCATGCACTCCACCACCAAGTACCTCGGCGGCCACTCCGACGTCGTCGGGGGAGGACTCGTGTTCGCGGCCGGGCAGGAGGAGCTCGCCGAGCGGGTCACGTTCACGCAGTTCGCCGCGGGGGCGGTTTCGGGTCCGTTCGACGCGTTCCTCACCTCGCGCGGCATCAAGACCCTCGGTATCCGGATGCAACGGCACAGCCAGAACGCCCTGGCGATCGCGCGGCGACTCGAGGAGCACGCCGGCATCGAGCAGGTCTTCTATCCCGGCCTCGAGTCGCACCCCCGACATGAGCTCGCCGCGCGCCAGATGTCGGGCTTCGGCGGCATGATCTCGATCTCGCTCGCGGGCGGCGGCGAGGCGGCGCGCCGATTCGCGGAGTCGACCACCCTGTTCCAGCTCGCGGAGTCGCTCGGCGGGGTGGAGTCGCTCGTGAACTACCCGTCGGAGATGACGCACGCGTCGGTTCGCGGCACTGAAGCGGAGGTGCCCGAGTCGATCGTGCGCCTGTCGGTCGGCATCGAGGACGCCGACGACCTGCTCGTCGACATCGACGGGGCGCTCGACCGGCTGTAGCGGCATCCGCTCGACCATTTCACCGGGCCTCGATACGCCGGCTTCGCGCGGCTACTCGACCAGCGCTGCGTGAAACAATAGAGGTGACGGCGCGCGGCACGTCACCGGGCGCCGCGGAGGTGGTTCCGATGACTGCCCTCGTCGTCACCCTGATCATCGTCGGCGTCGTCGCGATCGTGCTGTTCTTCATGTCGGCGAAGATCGTGAAGCAGTACGAGCGCGGGGTCGTGCTGCGGTTCGGGCGGCTGCACAACGTGCGCGATCCCGGCATCCGATTCATCATCCCGATCGTCGACCAGATGATCCGGGTGTCGCTGCGCATCGTCACGGTCCCCATCCAGTCGCAGGGCATCATCACCCGCGACAACGTGAGCGTCGGGGTCTCGGCGGTCGCCTACTACCGCATCGTGGACCCCGTGAAGTCGGTGCTGGCGATCGAGAACGTGAAGTCGGCGATCGACCAGATCGCGCAGACCACCCTGCGCAAGGTCGTCGGCCAGCATCACCTCGACGAGACCCTCGCCGAGACCGCGACCCTGAACGCGAACATCCGCGAGATCCTCGACGTGGTCACCGTCGACTGGGGCGTCGAGGTGACGCTCGTCGAGCTGAAGGACATCCTGCTGCCCGACTCGATGAAGCGCGCCATGGCGAGGCAGGCCGAGGCGGAGCGGGAGAAACGCGCGAAGATCATCGCCGCCGAGGGCGAGGCGCTCGCCGCGTCGCAGCTCGGTGTGGCGAGCGACACGATGATGGGGCATCCGCTCGCCCTGCAGCTGCGCACCCTGCAGACGCTCGTCGAGGTCGGGGTGGACAAGAACACGCTCGTGCTCTTCCCGGCGCCGCTCATGAGCACGATCGGGGAGCTCACCGGCTTCATCGACCGCGAGTCGGCGACGGCGCAGGTGCGGAGGCACTGACCGCGCTCGCGTGCGCGGTTGTGACGCGTACGGGGTTGGCAGGAATCGCCCGCAGGGTGGCATCGCTGCCACCGGCGTGCGTCGAGCGGATGCCCCAGAATGAACGGGTGACCTCGAACCGAGCTTCCGCGGCATCCGTCGCCGCCACCACCGCGGCGGGCGCCGAACGGGCCCAGGCCGCCGAGTCGGCCGCGCCCAGCGCGCCCGGTGCGCCCGCCGTGCACCGCGGCTCACTCGGGCTCGGCCAGGGCACGGCGCTCTACATCGCGAGCGTGCTCGGCACGGGCATTCTCGTGCTGCCCGGACTCGCCGCAGCAGCGGCCGGCCCGGCGTCGATCCTCGCGGTCGCGGCGGTGCTCGTGCTCTCGATCCCGCTCGCCGGCACGTTCGCCGCGCTCGCCGCGCGTTTCCCCGACGCGGGCGGCGTGGCGAGCTATGTGCGCCGCGCGCTCGGCAGCACCGCGGCGCGCATGGCCGGCTACTGGTTCTTCTTCGGCGTGTGCGTGGGTGCGCCCGTGCTCGCGGTCCTCGGCGGCGAGTACGTCGTCGCCGTGCTCGGCGTCGACCGGGCCGCCGTGCCGATCATCGGATTCGCCGTGTTCGTGCCGCCGTTCATCGCCAACTGGTTCGGCGTGCGCGTGGCCGGGTGGGTGCAGTTCGTGCTCACCGGGCTGCTCATCGCGGTGGTGGTCGGCGTGGTCGCCGTCACGTTCCCGGCGGTCGACACCACGAACTTCGAACCCTTCCTGCCGAACGGGTGGGCCGGTGTCGGCGTGGCGATCAGCCTCTTCGTGTGGGCGTTCGCGGGCTGGGAGGTCGGCACCCACATCGCGGGCGAGTTCAGGAATCCGCGACGCACCATCCCGCTCGCGACGGCCATCGCCATCGTGGTGGTGGGCGCGGGCTACCTCGCGCTGCAGTTCGTCACCGTCGCGGTGCTCGGCGAGCGTGCCGGCGCCGGGCAGGTGCCGCTTCTCGACCTCGTCGAGTCGACCGCACCCGGCGTCGGGCAGGTGCTCGTGGCGATCATCGCGGCGATCGTCACGCTCGGGGTGATGAACGCCTACCTGCCCGCGTTCGGCAAGCTCGGCGCCGCACTCGGACGCGACGGCGACCTACCCCGGTTCTTCGCGAAGGGAGCGGCCGACGGCGAGGTGCCACGGCGTGCGCTCGCCCTCACCGGTGGGCTCATCGTCGTGTACTTCGGCCTCATGCTGTTGAACGACCTCGACCTGACGGGGTTCATCCTCATCCACACGAGCAACATGGTCGCGATCTACGCGGCCGGCATGCTCGCCGCGACCCTGCTGCTGAAGCGATGGTCGTTCGGGTGGTGGCTCGCGGTCGTCGCGACCCTCATGACCGCCGGACTCCTCGTGCTCGCCTGGACGAACCTCGTCGTGCCGCTCGTGCTCGCGGCGGCCGCCGTGCTCGTCACCGTGGTGCGGCGTATTCGAGCTCGCCGACCCTCACCGACCGCCTCTCGACAGGAGACCCGTTGACCGAGTACCGCGCCCACTTCGATGCCGAGATCGACTTCGTCAACGGCGGCGCTCTTCGTGCGGAGGCGTTCCGGCTCGACCTTCCGTCGGCCGCGATGCCCGAGAGCGAGATCGGAGAGCTCCTCGTGCGGCACCTCGGCCTCGCCCTGGTCGGCCGGGTCGAGCTGTCGAACGTCGAGATCGTGGAAGAGCTGCATCGCGGCTCCCGTGGCATCATCGACGCGACCGACGTCGTGGCCGCGGCATCCGCCGGCCGCTCGGTCCGTGGCGAGCTCGTCGACCTCAGCCACCCGATCCGGGCGGGCCTCATCACGTACCCGGGCATCCCGGCACCCACGATCACACCGCACCTCACCCGCGAGGCGTCTCGCGAGCACTACGCGCCGGGCACCGAGTTCGCGATCGACCTCATCACGATGGCGGGCAACACGGGCACGTACCTCGACAGCCCGTTCCACCGCTACGCCGACGGCGGCGACCTCGCGAGCCTGTCGCTCGAGACCCTCGTCGGGGTGCCTGCCGAGGTGTTCCATCTCACGGATGCCGCGAGCCGCGGCATCCCCGCAGAAGTCTTCTTCGATCGCGAGCTCGCCGGCACCGCGGTGCTGCTGCACACCGGCTGGAGCCGCCATTTCGGCACGCCCGATTACGCGCACGGGTCGCCGTTCCTCACCGAGGCGGGCGCGCGACACCTCGCAAGCGCCGGCGCCGCCCTCGTCGGCATCGACTCGCTCAACATCGACGACACCGAATCGGGCGGCACGCGGCCCGCGCACTCGATCCTGCTCGCCGAAGGCGTGCACGTCGTGGAGCACCTGACCGCGCTCGACCGGCTGCCGGCGCGCGGCGCCCGTTTCACCGCGGTGCCGCCGCGCGTCGAGGGGTTCGGCACGTTCCCGGTGCGCGCATTCGCGGAGCTGCCTGTTCTCTGATCCCGGTGGCATCCGTCGCTCCCGTGAGTGAGGATGGGAGGATGACCGCACCGGCGTACGCCCTTCGCGACGGCAACACGATTCCCGCCATCGGGCTCGGCACCTACGGGCTGAACGAGCAGGTCGGCATCGAGGCCATCGTGTCGGGCATCGCCGACGGGTATCGGCTTCTCGACACCGCGTACAACTACGGCAACGAAGACGTGGTGGGCGAAGCCATCCGCCGCTCGGGTGTCGACCGCAGCGACCTCGTGATCACGACGAAGCTGCCGGGCCGCCACCACGGGTTCGAGGAGACGCTCGCGAGCCTCGAGGAGTCGCGCGCACGTCTCGACCTCGACTGGATCGACCTCTACCTCATCCACTGGCCGAATCCGCGCATCGACAAGTTCGTCGAAAGCTGGCGCGCCATGATCCGCCTGCGCGAGAAGGGGCTCGTACGCTCGATCGGCGTCTCGAACTTCACTGCCGCCATGCTCGACCGGCTCGAACGAGAGACGGGGGTCGTGCCCGTCGTGAACCAGGTCGAGTTGCACCCCTACTTTCCGCAGGACGAGCTGCGCGCCTACCACGACGAGCACGACATCCGCACCGAGAGCTGGAGCCCGCTCGCCAAGCGCAGCGAACTTCTCGAGGAGCCCGTCATCACCGCGATCGCGGCCGAGCACGGCGTCTCGCCCGCGCAGGTCGTGCTCCGCTGGCACGTCGAGCTCGAGGCGGTGCCGATTCCGAAGTCGTCGGATGCCGCGCGCCGCCGTGAGAACTTCGACCTGTTCTCGTTCACGCTCACCGGTGACGAGGTCGAGGCGATCTCGGCGCTCTCCCGCGGACGACTCTGGGGCGGCGACCCCGACGCGCACGAGGAGTTCTGAGGGCGCTCCGCGCTCCGCGCGCCGGCGGCGTCGGCTGAGCGGAGCGCGTGCCCCGTGTCGGCGGCCCGGGATAGGCTCGGTCGAGTGAGTGATCCCACCGCCGAACCGAGCCTCGACACGGCGGGGCACTCGGTCGTCCCGGCGGCCGAGGCCTACGCCTCGGCCGAGGCATCCGCTCATTCAGTGCATGCCGAGCCGGCGAAGGGGCCGCTCTCGAAGCCCTTCCGCTGGCTGTCGATCGGCATGTTCGCGCTCATCTTCCTCGCCGCATTCGAGGCGATGGCCGTCACGACGGTGATGCCGCTCGTCGCGGAAGACCTCGGCGGCGAGGCACTGTTCGCGCTCGCCTTCGCGGTGCCGCTCGCGGCCGGCATCATCGGCATGGTGCTCGCGGGCAACTGGACCGACCGCGCCGGCCCGCTGCCGTCGCTCATCACCTCGGCGGTGCTGTTCGTCGTCGGGCTCCTCATCGCCGGCACGGCGACCGACATGGTCGTGTTCATCGTCGGGCGGTTCGTGCACGGCCTCTCGGGCGCCGCGGTCATCGTGCCGCTCTACGTCATCGTCGCGCGCATCTACCCCGAGGCGCTGCGTGCACGCGTGTTCGCCGGGTTCGCGGCGGCGTGGGTCATCCCGTCGATCATCGGGCCCGCGCTCGCCGGCATCGTCGCCGAGGCGGTGAGCTGGCACTGGGTGTTCCTCGGCGTCATCGGTCTCATGGTGCCCGCAGCGGCCATGATGCTGCCCCCGATCCTGCGTGTGCGCGCCCTCGTGCGGGGCGACGCATCGGTGCCCTGGAGCCTCGCGCGCGCCGGCTGGTCGGTGCTCACCGCGGCCGCGGCGCTTGCGCTGTCGCTCGCCAAGGAGTTCGGCGACCCGTGGCGGTGGGTGATCGCGGTCGCGTCGATCGTGCTCGTCGCGGTCGCCGTGCGCCCGCTGCTGCCGGCGGGCACCCTGCGGGCGGCGCGCGGCATGCCCGCCACCGTGCTGCTGCGGCTCATCGTCGCGGGCGCCTTCTTCGGCAGCGAGATCTACCTGCCGTACCTGTTCATCGAGCGCTACGACTTCTCGCCGAGCCTCGCCGGCGCCGTGCTCACGGGTGCCGGCGTCGCCTGGGCGATGGCGTCGTGGCTGCAGGGGCGCCTCGGCGACCGGGTGTCGAACACGCAGGCGGTGCAGATCGGCTCGGCGCTGCTCGTCGCGTCGCTCGCGGTCGTGCTGCTCGTCGCCGCGTTCACGCTGACGCCGATGATCGCCTTCGCCGCCTGGACGCTCGCGGGCGGGGCGATGGGGTTCATGTACCCGCGGTTCTCGGTCGCAGTGCTCAAGCTGTCACCGGTGTCGGCGCAGGGCTTCAACAGCGCCGCGCTGTCGATCGGGGAGTCGCTCGGGGCATCCGTCGCGCTCGCCGGCACGGCGCTCGTGTCGAGCGCGATCGCGGGCGGTGCGTTCACCGCGGACTTCGCGGTGACGGTCGCGATCGCCATGATCGCGGTCGTGCTCGCGCCGCGCGTGCGGCCGCGTGCCGCGGCATCCGTCGCCTGATCGCTTCTCCGCGTTACGCGCGGCCCGACACCTGCCGCGATCGGCGCGAGAGCGAGTCGATGATCACCGCGAGCAGCAGCACGGCGCCGGTGACCATGAACCGCACCGACGAGTCGAGGTTGAGCAGGGTCAGTCCCGACGAGATCGACTGGATCACGACGACGCCGAGCAGTGCCGAGAAGGCCGAACCGCGACCGCCGAAGAGGCTCGCCCCGCCGATGACCGCCGCGGCGATCGCGTTGAGGTTCACGTCGCCCGTGCCCGAACTCTGGTTGGCGGCGGCGAGACGGGATGCCGCGAGGATGCCGCCGACCGCTGCGAACGTCGAGCAGAGGATGAAGACCGAGATGTAGATGCGCTTCACCCGGATGCCGGCGCGCCGCGCCGCCTCGACGCTGCCGCCGACCGCGTAGACGGCCCGGCCCCAGCGGGTGCGGGTGAGGAAGAAGTTCATCACGACGACGAGCACGAGGAAGAACAGGAACATGACGGGAACGCCGCGAGTGAGGCTGAGGTACCACGCCGAGACGCCGAGGAGCACGAGCAGGGCGACGCTGCGCACCGCGATGCCCGCGAGCGACGTGCTCGAGAGGTTCGCGGCCTCGCGACGCCGCGCGTGCGACCACGACTGCCAGGCGTAGACCACGACGGTGAGCGCCACGAGCACGTACGAGAGCCACGCGGGCAGGAACATCTGCTGAGCGAATTGCACGAGCCACGAATCGAACGGGAAGTTGATCGTACCGGTGTCGCCGAGCACCCAGAGTTGCAGGCCGAGGAAACCGAGGAGTCCGGCGAGGGTGATCACGAAGCTCGGCACCCCGAACCGGGTGTAGAGGAGTCCGTAGAAGAGGCCGATCAGAACGCCGATGCCGATCGCCGCACCCAGCGCGAGCAGCAGCGGCCACTGCAACTGCACGAATGACACCGCGAGGACCGCTGCGGCGAGGCCGCTCACCGACCCGACCGAGAGGTCGATCTCGCCGAGGAGCAGCACCAGCACGATGCCGATGGCGATCGTGCCGCCCGCCGCGCACTGCAGGGCGAGGTTCACGAGGTTCGTGCTCGAGAGGAATATCGGGTTCAGCATCTGGAAGATCGCCCAGATGATGACGAGGCCGACGATGACGGGGAGAGAACCGAGATCGCCGCCGCGCACGCGCGCCCCGAATGCTTTGAGCGCACCGCCGATCCCTTGGTGTTGGATCAGCCGTTCGTCCTGCAGGTCGGCGGCGGCGACCGTGGAGGTGCGCGCATCGTAGTTGCTCATGCGTGGTCGCCTTCCTCGGCGCGTTCGGTTGTGGGGGGGATGTCGTCGCCTGCAGCATCGGGTGCGGCGGCGACCGGATCCTGCACCTCGGATGCCGCGTGCGCGACGTGATGCTCGAGGAACTCGTCCTCTTCGACGACGGCGCCCGCGAGCGCTGCGGCGCGCCGCGTGACCGCGTTGTCGGTGGCGCCTGTGATCGCCGCGATGATGGTCTCGCTCGTGACATCCGACACATTGAAGACGCCGTTGTTGCGCCCGAGGCGGAGCACCACGACCCGGTCGGCCACCGCCATCACGTCGGCCATGTTGTGGCTGATGAGGATGACGCCGTGCCCCCGCTCGCGGAGGCGCTCGATGAGGTTCAGCACCTCCGCGGTCTGGGCGACGCCGAGGGCGGCGGTCGGCTCGTCGAGGATCACGATGCGCGGCTCGCCGATGAGCGAGCGGGCGATCGCGACGGTCTGGCGTTGGCCACCCGAGAGCGATGCGACGGGGATGCGCACCGACGGGATCTTCGCGGACAGCTCACGGAGCAACGTCCAGGAGCGCTGCTCCATCTGCACCTCGTCGAGGGTGCCGCTTGCGGTGAGTTCGCGGCCGAGCCACAGGTTCGAGACGACGTCGAGGTTGTCGCAGAGCGCGAGATCCTGGAAGACGGTGGCGATGCCGAGGTTCTGCGCGTCGGTCGGGGTCGGGATGGCGACTCGTGCGCCGTCGAATTCGATCGTGCCGCCGTCGGGCGGATGCACGCCCGCCAGCACCTTCACGAGCGTCGACTTGCCGGCGCCGTTGTCGCCGACGATCGCGACGACCTCGCCGGCGTTCACCTCGAGGTCGATCTCGGTGAGCGCCTGAACGGCGCCGAACTTCTTGTCGATGCCGCGCATCGCGAGGATGCGATCGTGCGGGCGCCCGGTCGGGGCCTTGGTGTCCGACGTCAGTGTCATGTCCCTCATCTTCGTCTCTTCGCCGGGCCTGCGACAGCCCTGCCCGTGCAGGGGGCCGGGTCCCAGTGGGAGCCCGGCCCGCCGCGGCGACTACTGGATGCCGGCTGCCGCGCAGGCGTCGGCGTACTCGGGGGTGCAGATGTCCTCGACGGTGTAGAAGCCGTCGGCGACGACCGTGTCGAGGATGTTGTCGACGGTGACGACGACCGGCTCGAGGAGCGTCGCCGGAGTTCCGTCGACGTCGGTGTCACCCGTGACCTCTTCGCCGTTCGCCAGCTTCACGGCGATCTCGGCGGCGAGCTCGGCCTCATCCTTGATCGCCTTGTAGATCGTCATGTACTGGTCGCCGGCGACGATGCGCTGGATCGCGGCGAGTTCTGCATCCTGGCCGGTGACGACGGGGAGCGGGGTGACATTCGCGGCCTTCAGCGCCGCGATCGCGCCGCCCGCGGTGCCGTCGTTCGCCGCGTACACGCCGGCGATCTCGTCTCGGTACTGCGAGATCTGGCCGGCGACCCACTCCTGGGCCTTGTCGGGGCTCCAGTCGGGGGTGTCGTACTCGGCGAGCACCTTCAGCCCGCTCTCGTCGATCACGCTGTGTGCGCCCTCCTTGAACAGGGTGGCGTTGCCGTCGGTCGGCGAGCCGTTGACCATCAGGATGCCGCCCTCGGCCTTGCCGTCGGCCTCGAGCTTCTCGACGAGCGCCGTGCCCTGCAGTTCGCCGACCTTCTCGTTGTCGAACGAGATGTAGTAGGCGAGTTCGCCGCCGGTGATGAGCCGGTCGTACGAGACGACGGGCACATCCTGGGCGTTGGCGAGGTTCACGATGCTCGCGGCCGCTGCGCCGTCGACCGGGTCGAGCACGAGCACGGAGACGCCCGACGCGAGCGCCGACTCGGCCTGCTGCTGCTGCTTCGCGGCGTCTTGGTCGGCGTTCGAGTAGAGCACTTCGTAGTCGCCGAGCTCGGCGACCTTTGCCTCGAACAGCGGACGGTCGAAGGCCTCGTACCGCGTGGTCTTCGTCTCGGGGAGGAGCAGGCCGATCTTCGCGGCCCCGGCGGAGTCGCCGCCGTCGTCGCCGCCGCCCGTGTCGCCGCTGGCACACGCCGTGAGTGCGCCGGCAGTGAGCAGCGCGCCGACGGCGATGGATGCGAGTCTCTTGGTGGACTTCTTCATTGAAATACCTCTCACTGGAACCGCCGTCGTCGGCGGTGTCTCGATTGTGGCACTGGGCGATTTTGGCGTCAACTCTTGAACGCAAGCAATCGCGTCTGTGTCCAAATCGAGATATTTCATGAACACGGGCGGATGCCGCGGCGAGCCGCAATGGCGGCCCGTGGCCGTCTCGTCTACGCGAGCGATGCGATCGGGATCTCGCTCTCGATGTTCACGTGGTCGATCGCGAGCGTGATCGCCCCGCGCACCTCGGCTCGCTCGCCGAGGGACGCCGCCACGACCTCGGGGATCCCGGTCGACGACGCGAGCGCGGAGCGTTCGAGCGCGTGGCGCATCGGTGCGAGGAGGGTCTCGCCCGCGAGCGCGAGCTCGCCGCCGACGACGATGCGTTCGGGGTCGAAGAGGTTCGAGAGGCTTGCTGCGGCGATGCCGATGTGCCGCCCGGCGTCCGCGATCACCCGCCTCGAACTCGCGTCGCCCCTCTCCGCCGACACGAGCAGGTCGCTGAGGCGCTGCATGCCGTCGCCGGGGCGGAACAGGCCGAGCAGGGCGGGGCCGGCGGCGAGGGTCTCGAGGCACCCGCGGTTTCCGCACCGGCAGATGGGGCCGTCCTCGTCGATCGTCACATGGCCGATCTGGCCGGCCTTGCCGGTGACGCCGCGATAGGGGTCGCCGTCGATGATGAGCCCCGCGCTGATCGTGTGCCCGGCCCGCACGTACACCGCCGACTGCGCGCCGCGCGCAGCGCCCTCGCGCGCTTCGGCGAGGCCCCCGAGATTCGCCTCGCCGTCGGCGTACACGGGCCGGTCGACGCGCGCCGCGAGGCTCTCGGCGATCGGCACGCCCTCCCAGCCGCGGAGCAGGCCGGGCGTGGAGACCATGCCGGTCCGCACATCGATCGGCGCCGGGATCCCGATACCGACGGCGAGCAGGTCGCGCACGCTTCCGCCGAGCGACTCGGTCATGTCGGTGAGCAGGAGGCTCGCGCGATCCAGCTCGGCGTCGTAGCGGTGGTCGAGCGCGAGCGGCACGTGATTCTCGGCGATGATCGTGCGCGCGACATCCGCGATCGCGATGCGCAGGTGCCGCGCCGTGAAATGCACGCCGGCGACCAGGCCGATCTGGCGTGCGAGCGAGACGAGCGTTGCTCGCCGGCCGCTTCGGGAGGTGATGGAGGTGTGCAGCACGCCCGTGGCGGCGAGCTCCTTCACGATGTTCGACACGGTCGCCGGGGAGAGGCCGGTGATCCCGGCCAGCTCCACCTGGGTCAGTTGTCCATGGCGCTTCAGCGAATCGACGATCCGGGCCCGATTGGCTTCACGCAATGAAGACTGCGAACCCGGCATTGGGTTTCGGCGTGCCACAGACCACACCATACATGACGGGGTGCTTCGGTCCAGCGGATGCCGCGAGACGCATGCGCCTCGCGGCGGGGCGGGGC
>NZ_JBHXMP010000029.1:0-5619 GCF_042720415.1 Agromyces sp. NPDC058484
AATGAATGTCCGGCGGTGTCCTACTCTCCCACAGGGTCGCCCCTGCAGTACCATCGGCGCTGCGAGTCTTAGCTTCCGGGTTCGGAATGTGTCCGGGCGTTTCCCTCGCGCTATGGCCGCCGAAACTCTAGGACCAAGCACACCCGGGGTTGGGGGTGGTTGGTGGTCTCGGCACCCCACCGGGGGTGGGGTGGTGAAGTCTGTGTGGTGTTGTGTTGGGTTTCCGTCTGTTGGGAACCACAGAGTGGACGCGAGCAATCCTGGGCCACTCACACGGCCTTTCGATGAATGGTCTTCAAACGTGTGTGAGTGTGGTGATTGTCAAGTTATCGGCTTATTAGTACCGGTCAGCTGCGACAGTCGTTAGTCCTGTCTTCCACATCCGGCCTATCAACCCAGTCGTCTGGCTGGGAGCCTCTCCCCCGATGGGGATGGAAATCTCATCTCGAGGCCGGCTTCCCGCTTAGATGCTTTCAGCGGTTATCCATCCCGAACGTAGCTAACCAGCGGTGCTCCTGGCGGAACAACTGGCACACCAGAGGTTCGTCCAACCCGGTCCTCTCGTACTAGGGTCAGATCCTCTCAAATTTCCTGCGCGCGCAGCGGATAGGGACCGAACTGTCTCACGACGTTCTAAACCCAGCTCGCGTACCGCTTTAATGGGCGAACAGCCCAACCCTTGGGACCTACTCCAGCCCCAGGATGCGACGAGCCGACATCGAGGTGCCAAACCATGCCGTCGATATGGACTCTTGGGCAAGATCAGCCTGTTATCCCCGAGGTACCTTTTATCCGTTGAGCGACAGCGCTTCCACAAGCCACTGCCGGATCACTAGTCCCGACTTTCGTCCCTGCTCGACCTGTCAGTCTCACAGTCAAGCTCCCTTGTGCACTTACACTCGCCACCTGATTGCCAACCAGGTTGAGGGAACCTTTGGGCGCCTCCGTTACTTTTTGGGAGGCAACCGCCCCAGTTAAACTACCCACCAGGCACTGTCCCTGAACCGGATCACGGTTCGAAGTTAGATATCCAGAGTGACCAGAGTGGTATTTCAACAATGACTCCACCGACACTAGCGTGCCAGCTTCACAGTCTCCCACCTATCCTACACAAGCCACACCGAACACCAATACCAAGCTGTAGTAAAGGTCACGGGGTCTTTCCGTCCTGCTGCGCGTAACGAGCATCTTTACTCGTAATGCAATTTCGCCGAGTTCGCGGTTGAGACAGCTGGGAAGTCGTTACGCCATTCGTGCAGGTCGGAACTTACCCGACAAGGAATTTCGCTACCTTAGGATGGTTATAGTTACCACCGCCGTTTACTGGGGCTTGAATTCTCAGCTTCGCCTTGCGGCTAACCGGTCCTCTTAACCTTCCAGCACCGGGCAGGCGTCAGTCCGTATACATCGTCTTGCGACTTGGCACGGACCTGTGTTTTTAGTAAACAGTCGCTTCCCACTGGTCTCTGCGGCCACTCCACGCTTCCCACCGCAAGGGTGTTCACGTTTCGGGCCCCCCTTCTCCCGAAGTTACGGGGGCATTTTGCCGAGTTCCTTAACCACGATTTGCTCGATCTCCTCGGTATTCTCTACCTGACCACCTGAGTCGGTTTGGGGTACGGGCGGCTGGAACCTCGCGTCGATGCTTTTCTCGGCAGCATAGGATCACCAACTTTTCATCCGCATCGCGTCTCAGCCTCGTGAGCGACGGATTTGCCTATCGCTCGGCCTACACGCTTGCCCCGGGACAACCATCGCCCGGGATCGGCTACCTTCCTGCGTCACACCTGTTACTACGCTCACTCCACCAGACGGGGTCGCATGCCGCCCCGCGCATCACCCCGAAGGGATCCGCACGGTTAGGGATGCTTAGCACTCCTGATCTCGTGTGGGCGGTTCTTCGCCGGTACGGGAATATCAACCCGTTGTCCATCGACTACGCCTGTCGGCCTCGCCTTAGGTCCCGACTTACCCAGGGCAGATTAGCTTGACCCTGGAACCCTTGGTCTTCCGGAGGACGGGTTTCTCACCCGTCTTTCGCTACTCATGCCTGCATTCTCACTCGTGTGGCGTCCACGGCTGGTTTCCACCGCCGCTTCACTCGCCACACGACGCTCTCCTACCCATCACCACGACTGGACCACGAAGGCCTATCGACTGCGGTAATGCCACGACTTCGGTGGCGTGCTTGAGCCCCGTTACATTGTCGGCGCGGAATCACTTGACCAGTGAGCTATTACGCACTCTTTCAAGGGTGGCTGCTTCTAAGCCAACCTCCTGGTTGTCTGTGCAACTCCACATCCTTTCCCACTTAGCACGCGCTTAGGGACCTTAGTCGGTGGTCTGGGTTGTTTCCCTCTCGACGATGAAGCTTATCCCCCACCGTCTCACTGCTGCGCTCTCACTTACCGGCATTCGGAGTTTGGCTGACGTCAGTAACCTGTTGGGGCCCATCGGCCATCCAGTAGCTCTACCTCCGGCAAGAAACACGCAACGCTGCACCTAAATGCATTTCGGAGAGAACCAGCTATCACGAAGTTTGATTGGCCTTTCACCCCTATCCACAGCTCATCCCCTCCATTTTCAACTGAAGTGGGTTCGGTCCTCCACGACGTCTTACCGTCGCTTCAACCTGGCCATGGATAGATCACTTCGCTTCGGGTCTAGGACCTGCGACTGAATCGCCCTATTCAGACTCGCTTTCGCTACGGCTACCCCACCCGGGTTAACCTCGCCACAGATCACTAACTCGCAGGCTCATTCTTCAAAAGGCACGCCGTCACACCTACAAGGCTGCTCCGACGGTTTGTAAGCAAACGGTTTCAGGTACTATTTCACTCCCCTCCCGGGGTACTTTTCACCTTTCCCTCACGGTACTTGTCCGCTATCGGTCATCTGGGAGTATTTAGGCTTATCAGGTGGTCCTGACAGATTCACGCGGGATTTCTCGGGCCCCGCGCTACTTGGGATCCCTCTCCGGGCCGCACACGATTTCGACTACGGGACTCACACCCACTCCGGTCCGGCTTTCAATCCGGTTCGTCTATCGCATACGCGTCACCGCGACTGCACGGCAGCACAGTCCAAGAGGTCCCACAACCCCGATCACGCAACCCCTGCCGGGTATCACACATGACCGGTTTAGCCTCATCCGCTTTCGCTCGCCACTACTCACGGAATCACGGTTGTTTTCTCTTCCTGTGGGTACTGAGATGTTTCACTTCCCCACGTTCCCTCTACCCGCCCTATACATTCAGGCGGGAGTCACCAGGTCACCCTGAGGGCCTGGCGGGGTTTCCCCATTCGGAAATCCTCGGATCACAGCTCGTTTATCAGCTCCCCGAGGCTTATCGCAGATTACGACGTCCTTCTTCGGCTCCAGATGCCAAGGCATCCACCGTTTGCTCTTAGAAACTTGAAATCACATGAGTTCGATCGAATTCGTCGCCCCGACCGAAGCCAGGACCGAAATTGACCAGTGAACACCAAGACAAGCACCCCGAAAGGGCACCCTCTTGGCGATTCACCTATTGTGATCGACACCACCGGAGTTCAAACAAACACCGGGGCATCAATCTAAGATGCTCGCGTCCACTATGTAGTTCTCAACAGACGGCCAGAACCCCCACCCCCACCAGCACACGCCGGTCTCGGTGAAGGCCTGAAGAAACCACCACCCCCACACCTCCGAAGAAGCGCAGGGAATGCCCGGTCCCTCAGGACCCAACAGCGTGCACGTGCCGGCCTCCCCCGGACAAACCGTTCCCACCTCCGAAGAAGCGTACTGAGTCCGACCGAAATCAACCGGCACCTATGTCAATGTTCCACCCATGAGCAACCAGCGAACCACACTCGGGTCCGACCTGGTCTGCACTGCGGAAGCAAGCTTCCGAGTTGCTCCTTAGAAAGGAGGTGATCCAGCCGCACCTTCCGGTACGGCTACCTTGTTACGACTTAGTCCTAATCACCGATCCCACCTTCGACGGCTCCCTCCCACAAGGGGTTAGGCCACCGGCTTCGGGTGTTACCGACTTTCATGACTTGACGGGCGGTGTGTACAAGGCCCGGGAACGTATTCACCGCAGCGTTGCTGATCTGCGATTACTAGCGACTCCGACTTCATGAGGTCGAGTTGCAGACCTCAATCCGAACTGAGACCGGCTTTTTGGGATTCGCTCCGCCTTACGACATCGCAGCCCTTTGTACCGGCCATTGTAGCATGCGTGAAGCCCAAGACATAAGGGGCATGATGATTTGACGTCATCCCCACCTTCCTCCGAGTTGACCCCGGCAGTCTCACATGAGTTCCCACCATGACGTGCTGGCAACATGCGACGAGGGTTGCGCTCGTTGCGGGACTTAACCCAACATCTCACGACACGAGCTGACGACAACCATGCACCACCTGTACACCAGTGTCCAAAGAGTTCCCCATCTCTGGGGCGTTCCGGTGTATGTCAAGCCTTGGTAAGGTTCTTCGCGTTGCATCGAATTAATCCGCATGCTCCGCCGCTTGTGCGGGCCCCCGTCAATTCCTTTGAGTTTTAGCCTTGCGGCCGTACTCCCCAGGCGGGGCGCTTAATGCGTTAGCTACGACACGGAAACCGTGGAAAGGTCCCCACATCTAGCGCCCAACGTTTACGGCGTGGACTACCAGGGTATCTAATCCTGTTCGCTCCCCACGCTTTCGCTCCTCAGCGTCAGTTACGGCCCAGAGAACTGCCTTCGCCATCGGTGTTCCTCCTGATATCTGCGCATTCCACCGCTACACCAGGAATTCCATTCTCCCCTACCGCACTCCAGTCTGCCCGTACCCACTGCAGACCCGAGGTTGAGCCTCGGGATTTCACAGCAGACGCGACAAACCGCCTACGAGCTCTTTACGCCCAATAATTCCGGACAACGCTCGGACCCTACGTATTACCGCGGCTGCTGGCACGTAGTTAGCCGGTCCTTTTTCTGCACGTACCGTCAAAACCCCCGAAGAGGCCCCTTCTTCCGTACTAAAAGCGGTTTACAACCCGAAGGCCGTCATCCCGCACGCGGCGTTGCTGCATCAGGCTTGCGCCCATTGTGCAATATTCCCCACTGCTGCCTCCCGTAGGAGTCTGGGCCGTGTCTCAGTCCCAGTGTGGCCGGTCACCCTCTCAGGCCGGCTACCCGTCGACGCCTTGGTGAGCCATTACCTCACCAACAAGCTGATAGGCCGCGAGTCCATCCCGAACCGAAAAAACTTTCCACCCCACACCATGCGGTGCAAGGTCCTATCCGGTATTAGCTCCGATTTCTCGGGGTTATCCCAGAGTCCAGGGCAGGTTACTCACGTGTTACTCACCCGTTCGCCACTAATCCACCCAGCAAGCTGGGCCTCATCGTTCGACTTGCATGTGTTAAGCACGCCGCCAGCGTTCGTCCTGAGCCAGGATCAAACTCTCCAAAAAAACTGGTACCCAACACCCGAAGGCATCGAGGAGTTCAACCACTGACAGAGAAACAACTGACTAAAAAACCAATTGTCCATCAATCAAAGGAATCCCACCCCCACCAAAAGGCAGAGGACAGGGTTCAAAAATTGGCATTGAACATAGTGCACGCTGTTGAGTTCTCAAGAAACGGACA
>NZ_JBHXMP010000030.1:0-2680 GCF_042720415.1 Agromyces sp. NPDC058484
TGTCAACGGCCAGTAGGAAGTGCCCATCGGCGGCCAGCAGAAGTGCCCGCTGGTGGCCAATAGAACTGCCCATCTGCGGCCAGGAGTTCTGCCCACCGGGTCGTGGTGGACCTGGCCGCGGTCGGGCTCGGGGGTCAGGGCATCGGGGTCACCCCCGTCCCGGCGAGGGCTTGCGCCAGACGCACCGAGTCACCCGATGTCTGAGCGAGGTGGGCGTGGTGCAGCAGCCGGTCCACGGTCGCGGTGGCGAGGGTCTTCGGCATGAGCTCGTCGAACCCGGCCGGGTGCAGGTTCGAGGAGATCGCGATGGACCGTTTCTCGTACGCGGCGTCGACGAGCCGGTAGAGGCCCTCGGCGGCGTCGTCGCCGACGCCGAGGAGCCCGATGTCATCAACCACGATCAGGTCGGCGCGGAGAATCCTCTGAACGGTGCGGGTGACGGTGTCGTCGGGGCGGTGCGCGCGGATCAGCGCGCCGAGGTCCTCGAGCCGGAACCACGCCACCTTCAGGCCCTGCTCGACGGCGTGCTGGCCGAGCGCTTCGAGGAAGAACGTCTTCCCGGTCCCGGCGGGCCCGCAGATCACGAGGTTCTCCCGGCGGTGCACCCACTCCAGGGTGCGCAGCGCCTGCTGCGTCGGCGCCGGGATCGTCGATAACGCCTCGTCCCACGAGTCGAACGTCTTCCCGGTCGGGAACCCAGCGGCCTTGCGGCGGGCGGCGAGCATCGATCGGGCCCGGCCGGCGATCTCCTCGTCCAGCAGTGCCTTCACGATCTCGGCCGGTTCCCACCGCTGCGACCTCGCGGTCGCGAACAGCTCCGGCGCGAGCTGGCGGGCGTAGGGCATCTTCAGCTGCCGCATCATCGCCTCCAGCTCGGCGGGGATCGGCGGCGCGGTCGTCGTGGTCACGGTCACGCTCCCACCTCCTCGTGGTCGGACTCGTCGGTGGTGGTGATCTCCTCGACCGGCACGACCACGAGCTCGCGGGGCTGGCCGATGCTCGCCCACCCGCCGGTGCCCTGCGCGAGCGACCGGGATTCCGGCGCCGTCCGCGCCGATGACGCACCCGCCCGGGTGGTGAGGATGGAGCTCAGGTCGCCGGTGCCGAACCGGCCGTACGCGGCCGCGGTCCCGAGCGCCTCGTCCACGACCTCGAACCCGTGGATGCGGGCCAGCTGCACGGCTTCCCGCATCTTCTGGTTCACTCGCGCGGTCCCCGCGGCGGCGGCCTCGACAAGCCACGCCGCGGCGCCGTGCCCGATGCCGAGGAAGTGGGCCTCCTCGTCACTGCGGGCCTTGATCGCGTACTCGCCCGGGATCTTCGCTCCGCCCCCGTCGGGGAAGTGCTCGTCGCAGATCCGCGGCGAACCAGGGCGGGCGCGTTCATGCCGGGCGACTTCGACCGGACCGTCGACGCCGTGATGGACGACCACGACCCGCTCGGCGTCGGCCGCGCCATGGACCCGCACGAACACCTCTGCGCCCATCAGCCGGTACGGCACCGAGTACTGGCCGTTCTCGAACGCGACCATCGGCGTGTTATCCGGCACCCGCCGCGACACCCCGAACGCGACCGTGTGCGACCGGTCCGGGACAGGATGCAACCGCCGCTGCTCCTCAGCCAGCATCTCGGCGGGCAGCCGCCTCGTGACCCGGTGCTTGCGGCCGTTGACGTCATCCATGAACGCCTCGCACGCGGCCTCGAGCTCGGCGAACGACGCGTACTCGGCCCGCAGGTTCGCGTCGGTGGGCACCAGGTCCGCCTTCGCGAGCTTCACCGACGCTTCCACCCCGCCCTTGCTTGCCGGGTCCGCGGGCTGGCAGGTCAGCACCGTCACGCCGTAGTGCCGGGCGAACGACACCGTCTGCGCGTTCCGCACCGGCACCCCAGCGACATGCGCGACCGTGACCGTCTTCTCGTTATCAGTCAGCACATACGTCGGCGCACCCCCGATGATGCGGAACACCCGGTCCAGCGCGGCGAACACCGAGGGGATGGTCTTGTCCCGGATCGGGAACACCACCCGGAACCGGGAGAACGCCAGCCACGCGACGAACAGCACCGTCTTGACCCCGTCGACGACGGGACCGTCGCCGAAGTCGTACTGAACCCACAACCCCGGCTCGGTCACCCACGGCCGGTGCACCCGACGGCGCCCCGCCTGCCACGCCGTCTTCGCCTCGGCGACCGCACGCCGCACCGTCCGCTCGGACCCGTCGAACCCGAGCGTGACGAGCACCTCGTGCACCCGGTCGGCCCGCACCTTCCCCTGCGACCGGTCCACGAGCTCTTCCACCTTCGGCAAGAACTCGTCGATGACCTTCACCCGCGCCGCCGCCGCGCCGACCGGGCGGCCCGCGTCCCGAGCCGTCACATGCGCGGCGACGGTGTGATGCGAGCACCCCGCCAACTCCGCTGCGGCACGATACGACCCGGTCAGGTCGAACGCTTCCAGAATTTCCATGATCTCTCCGTCAGACTTCAACACAGCCCCTTCCCGGGCATCGATACGGCATCAAGCACCGTCATCGAACCGGGAAGGGGCCCCGCCACCGCGACGACACGCGAGGCGGAACCATCAGACGTGGGCAGAACTCATGGCCACCAGCGGGCAACTCTGCTGGCCATCCATGGGCAGTTCTCGTGACCGCCTATGGGCAGTTTTCCATGGCCGCCAACA
>NZ_JBHXMP010000031.1:0-1932 GCF_042720415.1 Agromyces sp. NPDC058484
GACGACGTGCGAGCCGTCGCCGATCTTGAGCGATCCGTCATGGGCGATGAGGCGGGCGGGTGCGGGGACGAGCGGGAAGGTCATGTGTCCAGTTTCCTATCGGACGGATTTGATGGGGGCGATGCAGAGTGCGCCGATGATCGCGAGCGCGATGGCGACCGGGAACAGCCCGATGTAGCCGAGGCCGACCACGATGGCGCCACCGAGGAACGGGCCGATCGTCTGCGGCAGTGTGGCGGCGATGTTGAGCACGCCGAGGTCCTTCGCGAAGGTGCCCTCGGAGGGGAGGACCTCGCTCATCAGTGCGGCGTCGACCGACATGTAGGCACCGAAGCCGAGGCTGCAGATCGCGGTGAACACGAACATCCCGGTGACGGTGGGCATGATCATCGGGGCGAGCATCGAGATGCCCATCAGCAGTGCCGCACCGATGACGATGGGCTTGCGGCGGCCGATCTTGTCGGAGAGGGGCCCGGCGAAGGCCAGCGCCACGACGATGACGACGAGATGGACCAGGCCGAGCACGGGAACGAGGGCGACGGCGCCGTCGCCGAGGCCGATGTAGTCCTGCAGGAGGTAGAGCTGGTACCCGGTGATGATGAAGTACCCGGTGTACAGCGTGAGCCGGCTCATGAAGCCCCAGAAGAAGTCGGGGTGCTGGCGGGGGCTCACCCAGAAGGTCTTGAGGAAGACGACGAACGAGAACTTCTCGTTCACCCGGGAACGTGAGTCGGTGTCGGGGCAGAACACCACGAACAGCGCGATGATGACGATCATCAGGCCGGGCAGGATCAGGTATGCGGCCTGGATGTCGGACGCCAGGCTCGCGCCCAGGATCTGACCGCCGAGGATGCCGACCATCATGCCGATGCCGACGAGCGTCGAGAAGGCGCCGCGCACCGCCGACGGCACCCGGTCTGGCAGCAGCGCCGTCAGGGGGCTGATCATCAGGTTGAGCGTGATCTGCATGATCGTCCAGGCGATGACCAGCTGCACGACGCCGTTGGCGAAGCCCATGCCGAACAGGGTGAGGCCGGTGGCGATGGCGCCGCCCAGGATCCACGGGGTCCTTCGGCCGAACCGGCTCCGCGTGCGATCCGAGATCAGGCCCGCGATCGGGCTCACGATCATCGCCGCGAAGGCGCCGATCCCGGTGACGATCGCGAGGTTCGCGGCCTTGTTCGCCTCGTCGATGCCCTGGATCTGGAGCGGGAGGAGGATGCCGGGCACGGCGCCGACCACGATGTAGATCCCGAGGTTGACCGGGACGATGAATCCGAACAGCCGCTTCACGCCGGGCGAGAGCCGCACCTTGACCGCCGGGTTCGACGCCGTGATCGTCACGGTGTCGGGGGAAGAGTTCGACATTGAACAGCCCTTTCTGCTGTATCTAACAGCTGTAAGATAGAGTGAGCGTACGTGTATCGTGACCGGAGCGCAAGTGCGAGTGAGCAAAGGAGGACGTGTGGCACGCCGATTGACTCCCGAGGCTCGACGAGCCGAGATCATCGAGGTCACCCAGTCGGCCATCGCGAGCGACGGCTACCGCGGGCTCAGCCTGCGCGAGATCGCCCGGCGGTGCGGCATGTCCGCCCCGGGGCTGATGCACTATTTTTCCGACATGCCGACGTTGCTCGAGGCGGTGCTCGATCATCGCGACGAGGTCGACCTCGCTGCGATTCTCGATGACGACGGGTTCGACATGCCGCTCCTCGAGATGCTCGACACGTCGCGCGAGTACTACGCCGCCCGTCCGGCAGAAGCACGCAGTTTCGATCTGCTCGAGGCGGAGGCCCTCGACCCGGGCCATCCGGCGCACGACTACTTCGTGACGCGCAACGAGCGCACCTTCGAACGCATCCGACCGCAGATCGAGCGCGAGTTCGAGAACGGCGACGAGGTCGCGCGGGTGCTCCGACTGCTGCTCGACGG
>NZ_JBHXMP010000032.1:0-1513 GCF_042720415.1 Agromyces sp. NPDC058484
TCGTCACCCGTGCGTGGGTAGTCGTCAATGGGTTCGTGGCGCTGGTGTTCGTCAGACCAGCGCCCATGCCTCGTTCTGGCGGGTCAGGCCGAGTGTCAAGCGACGAGTTTCGTAGAGGGTCGTTTAGTTGGTTGTGACGAGGGTCGGGTGGGTGTGAGCCGCGGCGTGTGATGCTTCGTACTCGGCGGGTGGGATCTGGCCGAGTTCGCCGTGCAAGCGCCGCTGGTTGAACCAGTCGATGTACTCGGCGGTCGCGATCTCGAGGTCGTTGATGCCAGTCCAGGGCCCGCGGTTGCGGACGAGCTCGCCCTTGTAGAGCGAGTTGAATGCCTCGGCGAGGGCGTTATCGTAGCTGTCGCCCTTGGACCCGACGGATGCGACGGCATCGGCTTCTGCGAGCCGTTCGGTGTAGCGGATGGCCCGATACTGCACACCGCGGTCGGAGTGGTGGATCAGCCCGGTCAGGTCGTCGCCGGCGTGCTCGCGCCGCCAGATCGCCATCTTCAGCGCGTCCAGCGCGAGGTCGGTATACAGCGAGGTGGCCACTTGCCAGCCGACGACCATGCGGGAGAACACATCGATCACGAACGCCGCGTACACCCACCCCGAGAACGTCCGGACATAGGTTATGTCGGCGACCCACAGCTGGTTCGGCGCGGTCGCGGTGAACTCGCGGTTGACCAGGTCGCGGGGCCGATCTGTTTCCGCCGCCGGCCGCGTGGTGCGCGGCGCTTTCGCTCGGATCAGCCCGGACAGGCCGGCGGCTTTCATCAGGCGCCGCACGGTGCATTCGGCGACCGGGTCGCCCTGCCGCCGCAGTGATGCGGTCATCTTCCTGGCTCCGTACACGTCGTAGTTCTCCTCGTGGATGGTGGTGATCTTCTCGGTCAGCTCGGCGTCGCGGATGCTCCGCGCGGACGGCGGGCGGGTCTTCGCGGCGTGATACGTGCTCGGGGCGATCTGCGCCGCAGTGTCCTGCAAGGCACGGCAGATCGGCTCGACCCCGAACTCGTCACGATGCGTGTCGACGAACTCGACGCGCTCGGTCACCGGGAGGGGCGGTCGAGCTCCGCCGCGAAGAAAGCCGACGCGCTCTTGAGGATCGCGTTCGCGCGGCGCAGCTCACGGACCTCCCGCTCCAGCTCCGCGATCCGGGACGCGTCCTCGCTCGTCGTCCCCGGGCGCAGGCCCTCGTCGATCTCCGTGTTCTTCACCCAGGTCCGCAATGCCTCGGGATGCACCCCGAGCTGATCACCGATCCGCCGATACGCGCCCATCCGGGTCTCGGGATCCTTGCGGGCATCGATCGCCATCCGCGTCGCTCGATCACGAAGCTCGGCGGGGTACTTCCGTTGTGCTGCCATCTCGGCGGGTTCCTTCCGGGTAATCCTCCCCTCCATCAAACCCGTCGCGCGTCAGAGTGCGAGGAGGCGTTTGAGGTTGATCCCGGCGGCTCGGGTGGCCCACCAGGCGTTGTTCTTGGCCACGCCGCGGTAGGGGACGCGGCGGGCGC